>NZ_JZRD01000024.1:0-123921 GCF_000963995.1 Pantoea sp. SM3 | reverse complement strand
GTCAGGCTTAACTGACTGGCATTACGCCGGATGGCGGGTAGTTGTTAGATGTGATATCTACGCGTTCGCTAATTCTCTGCGCGCTAACTCCGCCAGAAAACCGCTGCGCGATCCATATTCGCGATGTGACTCGACATAGCTGTCAATTTTGCTGAGTAGATTTTGTGGCAGAGTGATATTGAGCTTTATCGCTTTACCTTCATAGCGACTCAGATCGATCTCTACGAATGCCCAGTATCCTCCCTGACACTCTTCATCGTGAATATGTGTCTCAATGGCTGCCGCCTTAGGGATGGTTTTACCTGCATCCGCTAAAGATTCTACGTGTGAATCAATCGCGTTAAGTGCGTCGCGCAGCGCATCGTCCACACTTTTACCTGCAAAAAAACATCCCTCTACATCCGGCACAAAACCTGACCAACTATTGTCCTCTGTCCTATGCAGATAAACGGGGAATCTCATGTTCAGTCCTCTCTAAAAGGAATATCTAGGTAGGAATTCATTGCAATGCCTGCTGCAACTGGCATTGCTAATTTTTCCAAATCGGGGGCTGAGCCCCCGTATACGTTCAGTCCATTAACTTCATTAATTTACGTAATGTTCCAGTTGCCAGGTCTTTTTCAGGATGAGGAAGTGAAATGTGATAAGCCTTATCTGCTCTCACAAACACATGATGGCTGCCTTTCACGCGGTCTAATACCCAACCGCGGTCCAACAACATCCTGATCAGCTCCCTGCTGCTCAATTAAGCCTCCTGTCATCTTAGCGCTAATTATATACCCACCATAACCACAAAAACAAAATCAATAGTGGTTATGGTGGGTATAAAATAAAGCGCAGTTATGGCAGTGAAACATCCAGGACGCGTCTTGAAATGATATAAAAAAACCCGCCGGATGGCGGGTTTAAGAAACAGAACGATGTCTGAGGTTCCGAAGTCGCCCTTAAAGCGACCGTTATGCCTTAACTGGCTTTCTGCGTGCGCAGTTCCAGCTCGTAGGCTTCGGCTTGTTGGGTGTCGAACTGGTTTTCCCAGCGAGCAATGACCAGCACTGCCAGCGCATTACCGATCACGTTCAATGCGGTACGCGCCATATCCATGATGCGGTCCACACCGGCGATAAACGCCAGACCTTCCAGTGGAATACCCACGCTGCCCAGCGTTGCCAGCAGCACCACGAAGGACACGCCCGGTACGCCAGCAATCCCTTTCGAGGTCACCATCAGCGTCAACACCAGAATGATTTCATCGGTCAGCGACAGATCGATTCCATAAAGCTGTGCGATAAAGATCGCCGCGATGCTCTGATACAGCGTTGAACCATCGAGATTGAATGAGTAACCGGTCGGCACCACGAAGCTGGTGATGGCTTTCGGCGCACCGTAGGCTTCCATCTTCTGCATAATGCGTGGCAGCACGGTTTCTGAACTGGAAGTGGAATAGGCCAGAATCAGCTCATCTTTCAGGATGCGCATCAGCGTGGTAATACGCAGTTTACACATGCGCGCGACCGTTCCCAGCACCACGAAGGCAAAGAACAGAATCGCCACGTACACCAGCAGCACCAGCTTGGCCAGCGGATAAAGCGAGGCAAAACCAAAGTTAGCGATAGTGACCGCAATCAGCGCGAACACGCCGACTGGCGCATAACGCATGATCATGTGCGTCACTTTAAACATGGTTTCAGACACGGAACGGAACACGGTCACCAGCGGATCACGATGTTCTGAAGGCAGCGCTGACAAGCCCATACCAAACAGCACCGAGAAGAAGATGATTGGCAGCATATCGCCCTTCACCAGCGATGCGAAAATGTTCTGCGGGATCAGCGACAGAATGGTGGTCACCAGACCGTGAGGGGCACCCTGCACCGCTTCCGTAGTGGCTTCGTATTTAGAGATGTCCACCGTTACCAGCGTCGACATATCAATGCCACTACCGGGCTGGAATACGTTGGCCAGCGTAATGCCGACCACAATGGCAATGGTGGTGATCACTTCAAAATAGACGATGGTTTTGACACCAATACGTCCCAGCTTTTTCGCATCGCCGACGCCAGCAATGCCGACGATCAGAGATGAAATCACAATCGGCACCACAATCATCTTGATCAGATGAATAAAGATGTCGCCTGCAGGGGTAAGAATGTTAGTGATTAACCATTCACGATCGTCTGGCTGATTATGCAGCACGGTCCCGACGATAACGCCGAGAATCAGGGCAATTAAAATTTGCCAGGCAAGGGTGAGCTTAAAACCTTTCATAACGCGTTATTTTCCTCAGTAAAAACCCCTTTGCTCCGCTGCGAAGGTGCAGGAGACATGACACACAGGGAAGTGAGCAAAAGCCCGATAAAATAGAGGGTTATAGTGGACTGCATCAAACACGACTGCGTAAGCATTTTGCGCCTGCGCGATGATGTAGCCTGAGTAGATACCTGCTGAACAGGGCCGAGATAAGTACCATTTTCACTACGGTAATTGCAAGCCCTGGGGGGTTAGCTTAAATCCTGCGCAGGTTAGTAGCATAAAATGCTGACATTTACGTTTAGTCATAACTCGCTGTTATGAAAAGTGTTAATTCGATAATTTTCCGCATAGCTATTCAATATCGGGCAAAAAACCGCCTGGCGCGTTTGCTGATTATTTAACCAGCGACAACGTCTGATTCCGCGAAAAACCTCAGATTGGGTCTCATTGGTTTCGGTGATGAACAGTATGAATTCGGGCGCTTTTCAGGCATACAAAAGGTCGTGATCCAGACTACAAAACAGAAACAAAGCCCAGTCACGCACTTCAATTAACCTTTGATTGACATATGATTAACATCTTCAAGGAGGTCAGCCATGAGCCAAATACATAAGCATCCTGTACCCGCTGCCGTCGCAGCGAATGCCCTGATTAATGCCGACCAGTATGCGGCGCTGTATCAACAATCGGTTGACGATCCCGACGCCTTTTGGGGTGAGCAAGGTAAAATCCTCGACTGGATCAAGCCTTACAGCAAGGTGAAAAACACCTCCTTTGCCCCCGGCAATATTTCGATTCGCTGGTATGAAGACGGTGCGCTGAATCTCGCCGCCAACTGCCTTGACCGTCATTTGCAGACGCGGGGCGATCACCCGGCGATTATCTGGGAAGGCGATGACGCCAGCGAAAGTAAAACCATTACGTTCCGTGAACTGCATAGCGACGTGTGCCGCTTTGCCAACGTGCTGCTGAGCCTCGGCGTGAAGAAAGGCGATGTCGTCGCCATCTATATGCCGATGGTGCCGGAAGCAGCCGTGGCGATGCTGGCCTGTGCGCGTATTGGCGCAGTGCACTCCGTCATTTTCGGCGGTTTCTCACCGGAAGCGGTGGCCGGTCGCGTCGTGGATTCCAACGCTAAACTGGTGATCACCGCAGATGAAGGGGTGCGCGCCGGACGCAGCATTCCGCTGAAGAAAAACGTCGATGATGCACTGAATAACCCGAGCGTCACCAGCGTGAAAAACGTGGTGGTGTTCAAGCGCACCGGTAAAGACACCGGCTGGCGCGAAGGCCGCGATCTTTGGTGGCACGAGTTGGTGGCGAAGGCCAGCGATCAGCACGAACCGGTAGCGGTTGAAGCCGAGCATCCACTGTTTATCCTTTATACCTCCGGCTCCACCGGCAAACCGAAAGGCGTGCTGCACACCACCGGCGGTTATCTGGTGTATGCCGCCAGCACCTTCAAATATGTGTTTGATTACCATCCGGATGATGTCTACTGGTGCACCGCCGATGTGGGCTGGATCACCGGACACAGCTATCTGATTTACGGCCCACTGGCCTGCGGTGCCACCACCCTGATGTTCGAAGGCGTGCCGAACTGGCCGAAGCCGAGCCGAATGGCAGAAGTGGTCGATAAGCATAAGGTGACGCTGTTGTATACCGCGCCAACCGCCATCCGCGCCCTGATGGCCGAAGGCGACAAGGCCATTGAAGGTACCCGCCGTAGCAGCCTGCGCATCATGGGATCGGTCGGCGAGCCAATCAACCCGGAAGCCTGGGAGTGGTATTACAAAAAGATTGGCGACAGCCGCTGCCCGATTGTGGATACCTGGTGGCAGACCGAAACCGGTGGTTTCATGATTACGCCGCTGCCAGGCGCGATTGAGCTAAAAGCCGGATCGGCGACCAAGCCGTTCTTTGGCGTGCAGCCCGCATTGGTGGATAACGAAGGCAATGCGCTGGAAGGGGCGACCGAAGGCAACCTGGTGATCAACGATTCGTGGCCAGGCCAGGCGCGTACGCTGTTCGGCGATCATGACCGCTTCGAGCAAACCTACTTCTCCACCTTCAAAAACCGCTATTTCAGCGGTGACGGCGCACGCCGTGATGAAGATGGCTACTACTGGATTACCGGCCGCGTCGATGACGTGTTGAACGTCTCGGGCCATCGCCTCGGCACCGCAGAGATTGAATCGGCGCTGGTGTCGCATCCGAAGATTGCGGAAGCGGCCGTTGTGGGGATTCCTCACAGCATTAAAGGCCAGGCAATCTATGCTTATATCACGCTGAACCACGGCGAAGAGCCATCGCCAGAGTTGTATACCGAAGTGCGCAACTGGGTACGTAAAGAGATCGGCCCGATTGCCACGCCGGATGTGCTGCACTGGACCGACTCGCTGCCAAAAACCCGCTCCGGCAAGATTATGCGTCGTATTCTGCGCAAAATCGCGGCGGGCGATACCAGTAATCTCGGCGATACCTCTACCCTGGCCGATCCGGGCGTGGTAGAGAAATTGCTGGAGGAGAAGCAGTCCATCACCATGCCGTAATCGGCATCGACGCGACGGAGAGTGTCAGCTTGTTCACGGCAGGCTACTTTCCGTCATCCCCACCTTACGCCGTACGCTTTTCACCATCGCATAACCTATACCCAAAATAATTTGAGCTGCAGGAAGGCGGCAAGAATGAGAATTCCAGGAGCTTACTGAAGTAAGTGACTGGGATGAACATACGCGGCCAACGCACCTGCTGCTCGAAAGATGAAGGGTATATATAACTAGAATATTCAGCAGTTTAAATCATTTAATCGTGAGATATCTGCCTGCCTTTCCTCTGGAGAAACTGTGATGAACGAAGCCCTAAATCAACAGGAAGCAGTCTGGCAACAAATCGAGAGTAATCCGCGTTTTCAGGAACTGGTGCACAAGCGCCAGGCCTTTGCGCTGTTGCTCAGTATCATCATGCTGGTGTTGTACGTCGGCTTTATTTTGCTGATTGCCTTTGCCCCTGGCTGGCTCGGTACGCCGCTGCATGAAGGCACCAATGTCACACGCGGCATACCCATCGGCGTTGGCCTAATTGTGGTGTCGTTTCTGCTCACTGGCGTCTATGTCTGGCGCGCTAACGGCGAGTTTGATCGCCTGACCAAACAGATCCTGAGCGAGGTGAAATCATGAAGCGCCTGTTCTCAGCCTTGTTAGCGGTAGTGCCTGCCAGCGTGTTTGCCGCCGACGCCATTACCGGCGCGGTGCAAAAGCAGGCCACCAACTACGAAGCCATCATTATGTTTGTGGTGTTTGTGGCGGCGACGCTCGGCATCACCTATTGGGCCTCCAAACGCACCCGTTCACGCAGCGATTACTACACGGCGGGCGGCAATATTACCGGCTTCCAGAACGGTCTGGCGATGGCGGGTGACTTTATGTCTGCGGCCTCGTTCCTCGGTATCTCGGCGCTGGTTTACACCTCGGGCTACGATGGGTTGATCTACTCGCTCGGCTTCCTGGTGGGCTGGCCGATGATTCTGTTCCTCATTGCGGAGCGCTTACGTAACCTCGGGCGCTATACCTTTGCCGATGTGGCGTCATATCGCCTGCAGCAAAAACCGATTCGTACCCTGTCGGCCTGTGGCTCGCTTGTCGTTGTGGCGCTGTATTTGATTGCGCAAATGGTGGGTGCGGGCAAACTCATCCAGCTATTGTTTGGCCTCGATTATCATATCGCCGTGGTACTGGTGGGGATTTTGATGGTGATGTATGTGCTGTTTGGCGGCATGCTGGCCACCACATGGGTACAGATCATCAAAGCCGTGCTACTGCTGTTTGGGGCCAGCTTTATGGCGATTATGGTCATGAAAGCCACCGGCTTCAGCTTCAACACGCTGTTTACCGAAGCGATGGCGGTCCATCCGAAAGGTGCTGCGATCATGCAACCGGGCGGTCTGGTGAAAGATCCGATATCGGCACTGTCTCTTGGCCTTGGATTGATGTTCGGCACCGCGGGCTTACCGCATATTCTGATGCGCTTCTTTACCGTAGCGGATGCACGTGAAGCGCGTAAGAGCGTGTTCTGGGCCACCGGCTTTATGGGCTATTTCTACTTCCTCACCTTTATCATTGGTTTTGGCGCGATTCTGCTGGTCGGCGCAAATCCAGCCTTCAAAGATGCTTCTGGCGCTCTGATTGGTGGCACCAATATGGCGGCGGTGCATCTGGCGAATGCAGTCGGCGGCAGCCTGTTCCTTGGCTTTATCTCGGCGGTGGCCTTCGCCACGATCCTGGCGGTGGTTGCCGGGCTGACGCTGGCCGGGGCTTCTGCGGTATCACATGACCTGTATGCCAGCGTGATCCGTAAAGGTCAGGCGACCGAACGTGATGAGCTGCGCGTCTCGAAAATTACCGTACTGATTCTGGGTGTGGTGGCGATTGTGCTGGGTATCGCGTTTGAGAAACAGAACATCGCCTTTATGGTCGGTCTGGCGTTCTCGATTGCGGCCAGCTGTAACTTCCCGATTATTTTGCTCTCAATGTACTGGTCGAAGCTGACCACGCGCGGCGCGATGATTGGCGGCTGGCTGGGATTGATTACGGCGGTGGTGTTGATGATCCTCGGGCCGACCATCTGGGTGCAGGTGTTGGGGCATGCCACGCCGGTCTATCCATATGAGTATCCGGCGCTGTTCTCAATGGCGGCAGCGTTTATCGGTACCTGGCTGTTCTCGATTACCGATCACTCCAGACAGGGTGCTGAAGAGCGGGCTAAATTCCGCGGTCAGTTTATTCGTTCACAAACTGGCGTAGGGATTTCGCAGGGTAAAGCGCACTAAACAAAAAATGCCGCCCAAATGGGCGGCATTCCTTATACGTAATAATGAATCCGCTGCGCCATCAGGTACATCGGATGTCATCATCAGAAACGCAGTGACGCACCCACATACGGGCCATCGACCAGCACGTTGTCTTTGCGGTCGCCTTTGTTGTTCAGCTCGATGTACTGATAACCCACACGCAGGTTGAGCAGTGAGATCGGCGTGAAGCTCAGGCCACCAGACGCTTCTTTATAGCTGTCCAGACGATCGGAGAAGGCTTCTGGCGCATAGTAGTATTCGCCGTACAGGCCCCACATGCTGTTGAAGTTATATTGCGCACCAGCACCAACGGCCACAGTGAAGCCATCACGACCATCTTCTGGGTGGGTAAACAGCGCTTTGGCGGTAGGGGCAATGCGGAAGTCGCCAAAATCGATGTTGTAGCCCGCGCCCAGACCGTAGGTGCTGCCATCGTGATCGCTACGCAGCCAGTTGCCTTTCAGGAACAGGCCAGGAGAGGTGGTGCCGAGGCCAAGGTTCAGGTTGGTGCTATGCTCACCCACGTCAACACTGCCCTCAATCGCCTGCGCGCCGCTGCTCAGCAGTGCCAGACCCAATACGCTTCCAGTAACAAGTTGCTTAAACATATGATTCCACTCCATGAAGGACAAATAAGTCGGCGCAAAGGGTAACAGCCTGGCAGCAGGAGACAACTTTATTTGGAAACCTTTACGTAAAAATCGATGACAGTGCGCAAAAAGCGACCATCAGGCCGCCCACAACAAGTGGCTCAATAGGGGTGCTAAAATCACCGTCACCACGCCTGACAGCATCATCACCAGGCTCGATACCACGCCCTCTTGCTGACCTAATTGATAAGCGCGAGCCGTGCCAGCACCGTGTGAAGCGGCACCAAAACCCGCGCCTTTTGCCACGCCCTGCTTGATGGCAATCCGCAGAAACAGCACATCGCCCACCGCCATGCCAAACACCCCGGTGATCACCACAAACAGCGCCACTAAATCCGGCTGACCGCCAATCGGCAGCGCAGCTGCGAGGGCAAACGGCGTGGTAATCGAACGCACAGCAAGGCTGCGCTGGATGGTTTCCGGCAGCATCAGCAGCCGTGCCAGCCATACCGAACTGCACACCGCCACCAGCGTGGCAGTTAACACGCCGACACTCAACGACAGCCAGTGGCGCTTAATGATCTCCAGGTTTTCATACACCGGTACAGCAAACGCCAGCGTTGCCGGACCCAGCAGCCAGATCAGCCAATGGCTCTCGGCAATGTAATCTTTCCAACTGACGTGCGTCAGTAATAGCAGCGCCACCAGCACTACCGGCGTCATCACCAGTGGCATCAGCAACAGTGTTTGTTTGCGACGATAAAGGCGTTTATTGACGTAATAGACCAGCAGCGTGAGAGCCAGACACAGCAGACTAATGATGAAATCAGCCATGATGTGCCTGCTTACGCGCCGCACGCGCCAGTTCGAAGCGGTACAGACGATCCACCACCAACGAGGTCGCCGCCAGCACTAACAAAGTACTGACCGCAATCACCACACAGATACGCCAGCCTTCACTGCGCAGCAAATCGCTATAATTGACCACTGCCACCACCGCAGGAATAAAGAACAGCAGCATTTCTGCCAGCAGCCAGTTGGCACCGGCTTTCACCCAACGCAGCGGCACCACGCGCGTCATGATCAATAGCAACAGCAGCACCATTCCCACCACATTGGCGGGCAGCGGCAAATGCAGCCAGCTCACCAGTTTGTCGCTGGCCATAAACAGGCCGATATACAGCACCAACTGCAATGGCACAAAAACACGTTGCAGGATGTCCGTTCTGCGCGGACTCAATGCAAGCGCCATTTTCTTTCTCCCCAGAATTAAACGTTGGGCTTAGTATAAATCCGCGCCAAACTGTGAAAGAAATGAATTAAAATTATTCAAACTATGCAAAAAAGGAATACTTTATGGACGTCCGTGCTCTACGCTATTTCACCGAGGTGGTACGCCAGCAAAGTTTCACCCGTGCCGCTGAGAAGCTGTTTGTCACGCAGCCTACCATCAGCAAAATGCTGCGCCAGTTAGAGGAAGAACTCGGCTGCACGCTGCTGCTGCGTGAGGGACGCAAGCTGCATCTCACCGACAGCGGTCAGGCGGTGTATCAGCGCGGGCTGGCGATTCTGCAGGAGTTTCATCAACTGGAAGCGCAGATTGGCGATATCAATGAATTGAAAACCGGTGAACTGCGGCTGGGCATCCCGCCAATGGTCGGGATGCAGATCGCCGGTTCGATCTCCGCGTTTCGCCGCCGCTATCCGGGTGTGCAATTGAAGATTGTCGAATCCGGCGGCTTAACCGTGCAGCAGGCCGTGCTGAACGGCGGACTGGATATTGCGCTCACCGCGCTGCCTGTTGATGCCGATTTGCCGCTAAATACACTGGAACTGATGCGTCATCCTTTGTGCGTGCTGCTGCCGCGCAGCGCGCAGTGGCTCAATCGCAGCAGCCTGGGTCTCAAGGAACTGGCGGCTCATCCACTGCTGATCCTGAATGAAGAGTTCTCGCTTAATCGTCAGTTGATGAAAGCATTTCAGCGTCAGGGGCTGACGCCGGAGATTGCGGTGCGCAGCGCGCAGTGGGATTTCCTGGCAGCAATGGTACAAGCCGAAATGGGACTGGCAATTTTACCCGAGCCGATTTGCCAGCGGCTGGATAAGCAATCGCTGCTGTGGTTGCCTCTGGAATCGGAGTTGCAGTGGAGCCTGGGCTTGATCTGGCGTGAAGGCAGCTATCTGTCGCGCAGTGCGCAGGCGTGGATCGAGTGCTGTCGCCAACATTGGCCTGACGCGCCGCCACGGTTGTCGGTGTAGCGATGTGCTCATTTTGCCAGGCGCGCACAAAAATGTCCCTTAGAGCCGCAACTAAGGCGCAATGATTCTTAAGGTGATAACGCAGTCTGGTGTCGTACAGGGGCTGGCGGTCCTCGCGCCGCTGCGCGGTGCCTTCACTTCTTTCATCTGCCTGACGGACCGACGGGGGATGGCACATCCTGTGCCCCCCCGCCTTACGCCCGCGTCCTGCGGGCTATCCTGGCAGACTCATTACGTTCAGCGCTGCGGATTGCCAGCCCCTGTACGACACCAGCCTGCTCTGAAGCTTCAGTGCGTGTGGAGAAAAAGAGCACGATAGTAGAGGCCAGATCACCTGTGCTGCTGCAAGGGCTATCCGCAGCGCTGAGGCTTTTACGTTGGGCCAGGAGCCTGGCGCAGGGATGCGACTGGCAGTTCGGGTTGGCCAGGGCGGCCTTACCCGAACGGTCCGTCGGCACGACGTGGAAGCCGAAGGCACCGCGTCAGCGGCGCGAGGACGGCCCGGCAGCAGCAAAGGTGCGCTGGCCCCACACTCCAGCACTCCGACACGCCGCCTGGTTTATTCCTCTTTCTCTATCAGCAGTGCCTCCAGCAGATCAAGATCGCGCAGCAGCTTCTGCATCGTCTCGTTGGAGATCTCCTGTGTCGCGCGCAGATGGTAAACCTCGGCGCGCTCGGCACGCAGGGCATTTAGGCGGAAGCGACGCTCAAGGTTTTCGGCAAACAACGCCTGATCAACCTCGTCTTTACCCACCACGCGACGGCGCAGATTGCCGATCACGCGTAAGCTCACCTCTTTTAACAGCTCAGGATCGATATTCTCTTCGGTATCGTTCTCCAGTCGCTGCTCCATCTTGTGCAAGCTCTCGATCGCCACATTGGCCATCGCCGCACGCGCATGCTGCACTTCCCGCCGGTGCCCGGACTTGTCATGGCTTTCCATACCGCGCAGCAGTATCGGCAACAGAATCACCCCGACAAACAGCGAGAACAGAATCACGCCGGTGGCGATAAATACCAGTTCATAACGCGCAGGGAACGGTTCGCCATTGCTGAGGAACAGCGGAATCGACAGCACACCGGCCAGCGTAATTGCACCGCGCACACCGGCAAAGGAAGCGATGAGCAACTCACGGAAAGAGTAGTTGGAGAACTCCAGCGGTTTCTTTTTCAGAAAGCGCAGGCTGGCACGTTGCATCATCCACAGCCAGCCAAAGCGCACAATCATCAAGGCGACATACACCAGCGCAACATCGGTGAACAACATCCACAGCTCAACGTTAGGATCGGCATTGGCCTGCGCGACGGAGGTTTCCAGAATATCCGGCAGCTGCAGGCCCAGCATCAGGAACACCATGCCGTTAAAGACGAACTCCAGCATCTGCCACACGCTATTCGCACGTAAACGCATCGCCAGCGGCGCCTGACGGATAATGCCAGAGCGCGTGATGGTCATACCCGCCGCAACTGCCGCGAGGATACCTGACACGCCCAGATGCTCAGCAATCAGATAAGAGGCGAAAGGCAGCAGCAGCAGCAGCACGGTTTGCGTCGCCGGATCGTCACCGCTCCAGCGGCTCAGCAGACGCAACGAGCGACCATACAGCCAGCATACTGCCACGCCGGCAACCAGACCGCCGACCGCCACTTTGAGGAACTCCACGCTGGCACCACCCCAGGTAAACACCATGGTGCCCATCGCCACCGCGACCGCAAACTTCAATGAAACCAGGCCAGATGCGTCGTTCATCAGGGCTTCACCCTGCACAATCGACATGATCTTTTTCGGGATACGCCCTTCCCCGACGATACCGGAGAGCGCCACGGCATCGGTAGGTGACAGCACCGCAGCGAGCGCGAAGGCAGGGATCAGTGGAATACCCGGCACCAGCCAGTAAATCAGATAACCAATTCCGACCACGGTAATCAGTACCAGCACCAGCGCCAGGCCCATGATCTCGCGTCCGTGGTGCAGGAATTCGTTAATCGGCGTTTTCCAGCCATCGGCAAACAGCAGCGGCGGAATGAACAGCACGAGGAACAGCTCGGGGTCAAAATCGACATGCAAGCCAAAGCTCGGCACAGCCAGCAATGCACCAGCGGCAATCTGCACCAACGGCAGGGGAATTTGGAACGGCAATATGCGCGCCGCCACGCCGGAGAGTGACACCACCAGCGTCATAATGAGAATTGTAAAGAAGATTTCCATGCTTTCCTTAGGCGAATCGTATTTATTCAAGCGATGTTGTTGCGAAGGAAAGTGTAAAACAAAACGCCGCACGAAGGGGCAACCCTGCGTGCGGCGTGGACCAGAAAGAGACTTATCTGGAAATCAGTGGTTATAAAAGTTAAATAGCCCAGCCACCGGCGTAGAAAGTCACCAGCGCAATCGCAATCACTACGGTCCCGACATTCAGTTTGCGCCACTCACCCGCAAACACCCGACCGATCACCAACGAACCAAAGCCGAGCATGATGCCGGTCACGATGTTGCAAGTCAGGACGATGAACACGGCAGTGACCAAACCCGACATCGCATCGACAAAGTCATTGAAGTCAATCTTCGCCACGTTGCTTAGCATCAGCAGGCCAACGTACATCAACGCTGGTGCCGTCGCGTAGGCCGGTACCAGATAGGCCAGCGGAGACATAAACAGAATTAACAGGAACAACAGACCGACGACAATCGCCGTCAGTCCGGTTTTACCGCCTGCGGCTGTGCCTGCAGCCGATTCGATATACACCGCCGCAGGCGAAGCGCCGACCAAACCGGCGAACAGGCTGCTGACGGAGTCGGTGGTCAACGCGCGACCGCCGTTAATGATCTGACCGTCTTTATCCAGCAGATTCGCCTGCCCCGCCACGGCACGGATGGTGCCCGTCGCATCAAACACTGCGGTCATGACGAGCGCCAGCACGCTTGGCAGTACCACCGGTTGCAGTGCACCCATAATATCAAGGCTGAACATAGCCGATTGGCCGTTGACATCCTTCAGGCTCGGCATGGCAAACAGCCCCTGATAGGTCACCGCCGGGTCAAAGATCAGACCCACCACTGAAATCGCTACGATGGTCAGCAAAATCCCGCCTGGCACACGACGTTTTTCCAGACCAAAGATGGCCGCCAGCCCGATCAGCGCCATAATCACCGGGAACGAGGTGAAGTGGCCGAGTGCCACCGGCAAGCCCGGCGCCGGGTTCTTCACAACCAGGCCAATGCCATCGGCCGCAATCAGCAGCAGGAACAGGCCAATACCGACTCCCGTGCCGTGCGCCACGCCCATCGGCAGGTTACGCAAAATCCAGGCGCGAATGCCGGTGACCGAAATCAACGTGAACAGCAAGCCCATCAGGAATACCGCGCCAAGGGCAACCGGGACGCTAATGTGCTGGCCCAGCACCAGGCTAAACGCGGTGAAGGCG
The DNA here is from genome assembly GCF_000963995.1 of Pantoea sp. SM3. Taxonomy (NCBI): domain Bacteria; kingdom Pseudomonadati; phylum Pseudomonadota; class Gammaproteobacteria; order Enterobacterales; family Erwiniaceae; genus Pantoea; species Pantoea sp. SM3. Next base: position 110,550 of record NZ_JZRD01000024.1, on the reverse strand, counting down.
GTCAGGGAAATCGCACAGCCGATCGCCATGGGCAGGTTGGCCCATAATCCCATGATGATCGAACCAAAGCTGGCGACCAGGCAGGTCGCTACAAACACGGCAGTCGGCGAGAAGCCGGCTTTACCCAGCATACCCGGTACGACAATGACGGAGTAAACCATGGCTAAAAAGGTGGTTAGCCCCGCCAAAATTTCCTGACGCACGCTGCTGCCGCGTGCCGAGATGTTGAACCAGGCGTCCAGTTTTCCACTGGCCGGGCGTGAATCGCCAGACATAGTAAATCCTCTGCGTTTTTTAAGATGTAATGAGCCCCACGGCCCGCGTTTGCGCATCATCCTGGTGAAGGTATCTCAGTGAGAAAAGAGGCAAACGTTTACGTAGCCGCGTATTCCAGGTCGTAAAAGGGGACACGGAAAAAGGCAAACGATTATCTGGCGTTTGCTATGGGGTTTTCAACTACTAATCGATTATCAGGCAGGATAAAGCGCAGACTGATGCGGATTAACAATGTGGTTACACTGCTTTAGGCGAAATTTAAGAGAGTGGAACTGGCTGGAAACTATCGATATTTTTCATTTATCGCCAAATTTTTCCTCACCAACGGCACCAAACGTATGAGATTGCTGCGACTTGAAGCAATGACCAAGTTGAAGCGCAGCAAAGCGCACTCGCGATAAATGGATGGAAAATCGCTGCCTGTGCCATTTATCGCGTAATTGTCTCTATCCAGCTGCACAAGGGGTAAGAAGTGGCCGCCCTGTGAAGCGATGACCAACTTGAGGACCAGCAAAGGCCCGCCCGAAGAGCAAAGCGTCCGCGCCATGGACGGCGCGGCCGATCTGCATGGATGCGTTATTCCTTTGCGATCGGGCGGGCCTTTGTTGGGCATGGCACCCAACCCACAGCAACTAACCAACAACACCCAATCCACAGCACACAACCCACAACAACTAACCAATTAGCTGAACGTTATCACCCCGCCCTGCTCAATCGCACGTTGCCATGCAGCACGCTGCTGCATCGCTTCCAGCCAGCGCGCGGTGGCGGGCATCTCTTGCAACGATCCCCGCATCTGCAGCGCCAGCAGCGGGAAACTCATCTGCACATCGGCGAGGCTAAACCGCGAACCGGCGAAATAACGATGCTGACTAAGATGCTGCTCAATCACGCCACCGTGCAGCTTCAGTTGCTTATCCAGCCACGCCTTCTGAATCCCTTTGCTCAACGCCATGCCTGCCGGACGTAAAATCCATGGCACCGGCTTTTTCCCCAATTGCCCAAACACCAGCTTCATCACCAGCAGCGGCATCAGCGACCCTTCCGCGTAATGCAGCCAGTAACGTGCCTGAATCTGCTCATCCTCATCCGTGATAGCAAACAGGTGCTCGCTGTCATATTTTTGCAGCAGATAGTCCAAAATCGCCCCTGACTCGGCGATCACGCGATTGCCATCGGTAATCACCGGCGACTTCCCCAGCGGATGGATTTTCTTTAATGACTCTGGCGCCAGCAGCGTGTCCTCGCGCTGATAACGCTTAATTTGATACGGCACCGACAGCTCTTCCAGCAGCCACAACACGCGATGCGAACGGGAATTTTCCAGATGGTGAACGGTAATCATGCGGTTTTCCTTGCCGGTCAAAGTCTCCCGGCAAGTATAGCGGATTAACCTTTGTGCTCGTCTTGCTCAGGATCGAGTAACACCGCCCCCGAACCTTGCTGTGCCAGACGGTCACCGGGATTGCGCAGTGGACAATCACGCATCGATAGGCAGCCACAGCCAATACACCCATCCAAATCGTTGCGCAGGCGCGTCAGGGTCTCGATACGCTTATCCAGCTCTTCACGCCAGTGCTGCGTTAGCGCATCCCACTCCTGCGTCGACATACGCTTGTTGGCCGGCACGTGCATCAAACTGTCGCTGACAGTCGCCAGCGGAATGCCGATGCGCTGCGCAATCTTGATAATCGCCACCCGGCGCAGCACATCGCGGCTGTAACGCCGTTGATTGCCGCCATTGCGCGAACTGAAAATCAAACCTTTGGTTTCATAAAAGTGCAGCGCGGAAACGGCCACGCCGCTACGTTTCGCCACTTCACCCGGCGTTAACACCGGTTTTGGGTAATTGCGTTCTTTTTTCATTTAGGGCCTTTACCTCAAGTTAACTTGAGGAATTATACTCGCACCCCATCAAAACTTCGAATTTCAAACCCGATAAACCTTTCAGAAGGATGAGGCTATGATGCAACAGGAAATCATTCATTCACTGACACACTGGATCGATGAAAATCTGGATAAGGCCCTGTCGATCGATGAAGTGGCAGCAAAATCCGGCTACTCAAAATGGCACCTGCAGCGTATGTTCCGTACCGTGACGAAACAAACGCTGGGTGGCTATATTCGTGAGCGCCGCCTGACTCTGGCCGCTGAAGCGTTACGCCAGACCCAGCGTCCAGTGTTCGATATCGCGATGCAATACGGTTACGATTCACAGCAAACTTTTTCGCGCGTGTTCCGCCGTCAGTTTTCCCAGACGCCGACCGCCTATCGTCACACCATGCGCCGTCAGGCGATGATTCAGCGTCCGCGTCTGCTGAGTTTCGATTGCAGTGAAAACATGAACAGCTTTGCCCAGCGCACAACCGGCGAGTGCTGCCCGGTTCAGTGACATTCTGCGCGCCCTTCGCGGGCGCACCTTCCCGCTTTGCCTCTGCCATCTCCCCCGCTTCGATAAAAATCTTTCTACCATACCAGGTATAAATTTTGTTCAAACTTTCAAATCGAGTGATATAATGTGACCCAAGTCACAGATTTACCCCCGCGTAAGACGGCCAGAAGGGCCTCCCTGACCCTCCTTCTTTGCCGCCAGTGATGTCCAATCAATGTCAGGGATATTACTGATTTGAAGAGGTTTTTGCAGATGGCTACGTTAACCACCAGTTTAATCGTCATGCGTTGGGAGCTGCTCAGCGCCATCATGATGTTCTTTGCCAGCACCATGAAAATTAAACTGCGTCAGAACAGTCACCACGTGATGGCACTGATGTGCGGCGGTATTGGTGTAGGCATGTCATGCTGGTTTGTCACCGGCCTGCTCGGCATTACCCTGAGCATGGAAAATCTGCACAACTTCATGGAAATCTCCAAAAACGCCTTCGTTGAAGTGATGAGCCAGACGCCTGCTGATTGGCCGATGCCTTAATCGCAGCCAATAAAAAACCCCGCTAAGCGGGGTTTTTTATTTTGCTGTGTGATACTCAAATTTTCTTCAATACGGCTGGAATAGCGACTTCCGGCACCGTCACACCCGGTATCTGCGTACCGCGGCGGTCTTGAATCCACATATCACCCATCATCTGGTTTAATCCACGGTCCAACCCGGTCACCAACCCGGCACCTGGCGTAAACGTCAGCTCGCCAAAGAAAATCCGATCACCATCGATGTACCAGTCCACACGCACATAATCAAAATCGCTCGCCAGGGTTTTACTCAGCGCTAATGCGTGCTGTAACTGCGCCATTTGTGGATTCACATCCAGCCCGGTATCGCGAATTTTGTGGTACGCCTCATTGAGGTTGTTCACATAAAAATTCATCGACAGTAACGGGTTACATCGGTTGTAAATCACCTGCAGCACATATTCAAAGCTGCCGTCACGCTTGTTGAACATGTGAAACTTGTAATCAATCGGCGCGGTTTTGCCATCACCAATGTACTGCTCCACCAGGATACGAGGCTTGATGTAGCGATAGTGAATCTCACGCGCTTCATTGGCAAAGTCGGTCTTCAACCAGCGATGGCAGTCACTGATAATTTTCTGCTTCTTCAGCGCATCCGGCTCTTCCAGCAGGATTTCCACCATATTAGAGCCGTGATTGGGCTTAATCACCGTGTTCTTCCAGCTCGGCAACGTATGCAGCGAGTGCGGGTCGCTGGTCTCATACACCAGTGGGATCAGGTATTCGCTGCCCACTTTCTCGGCGATGTATTCGCGCACCGAATACTTATCCGACAGGCGGCCATAGATTTGGTAATCGCCAAAAACGAATTTCCGGTACAGCACCTTCTCATTAAACACTTTCGGTTGACGCAAATTGGGCAGTTTGCGGAATTTATGAAAGTAATAGATGCGGTCCTGGTAAGCCCAGGGCATCTTCTTGATGAAGTACTGAACACTTCTTCTGAGTTCATCTTTCAACTTGAGCATATCGGACCTCATTTGTAGGTTTTGTAGTTGAGTGAGGAAACTTGAATCTTCTGAATGACGCCGTTATTGAAGAAGTAATTCATTACGGTGAGGGACAGAAGTTCAGAGATGAAGACGCTCCAGGCGGCACCCATGATGCCGTAGCCCTGGATCAGCCACCACGACAGCGGCAGACTGATCACCATCAGGCAGATAATCTTCTTCAGCAGATAGTTAAATCCGCCCTCTTTCACCATGTAGCGATACGCTACGGTCCCCATTGCCGAAAAGCAGGTTGCTAACGACAGTAACGTAATGAGACTCCCTGACTGTGTGTACTCGTGACCATACAAAGCGATGATGATTTGCTCGCCATACAGCGCGATCACCGCTAACAACAACAATGAAACACCCATGACATAGCCGTTCAGCCGCGCAGTGAGCTTGATGGCGGCTGCTCCGCGCTCCCGGAAGATCTCCGAGAAGCAGGAAGTGATGATGGCAACCGGAATGAATATCCAGGACGCCGAAATGGTATTGGCGGCAGCAAACAGGCCGAGATCGCGAGCGGAGGCAATACCCGCCAGAAACATCTGGGCGGCCTTAACCTGCACGGAAATGAAGATGCTGGAAATGGCCAACGGTAAACCGGCGTACAGCAGATAACGCAGGTAGGTATTACGCTTCTCCTGCGGTGGCGCCATGTCCTGATTTTCGCGGTAAAAGTTAGACCGTTTAATGACGTATGGCACCAGCGTGACCAGCACAATCGACAGCGTCAGCCACAAGGGATTGAGATGCAGCCAGGCAATGGTGAAACTCAGGGTAAAGCCCAATAGCAGACCCACCGAGTTAGCCACCGTGTTAAGTCGGGAAGCCAGACGCGCGTTGTTATAGACGCTGAACGTATCCTGCGTCACAAATACGGAGGAGATAAATGAGGCCAGGGCAAATGCGAGGAAATTTTCCTGCATGTTGTACCACACCCAAATCAACACCGGGATGGAGGTCAGCAGCAATAAGACCAACCGCAAGGTGCGCGCCACCGCCATCAACCGCAGGCCTTTCGGCGCGCTCTTGCTGATGCGTTTGAACAGGATGGTTTCGGTACCGAAAATCGCTACGGTCTGCACCATCGAAAACAACGAGGTTGAAAACGCCATCTGACCGAAAATGGTCGGGCCAAATGACTTAGCCACGTAGGAGGTCACAAATATGACGCCGAATACCGAGACGATCTTCTCAGACATCATCCAGGCGGCATTAGACATTACGCTCAATTTCATCGACTGATCCTTAGTATTACTTACAGCAACTGCCTTTCGCTAAAACGTCCTTGAAATGAATTAACAAGCGCTCAGTGGGCCTGACTGAAATTAATAACTTCAAACCAAACTGGTCCGAAAAATGAGACTCCCGTCAGGATTCTTTGAATGAATTCAGGAAAATTCCGATTAAATCTGGTGCGAAACTCTGCGGATGTAAACGATTTCAGCCTAAATTCGAAGCAAAGGTTTACTGGCACACCCTGTGATTTTCATAAACAGGTTATGCCGTATTTCCAATGATTGTAGTATTTTTCTGCATTTGGGATGAAATGAATCTATATCAAAAACCCAAAGCCAGGAAGGCGTTCAATGGCATTCAGAATAAAATAAGATTTATCCCATGATGATATTTATTCCAAATAACTTAATTTAGACCTCGCAATTCTAATCGCGCACTTTAATACTGCATTAATACTCTTTTTGCAGTACCAGATATTAATACAGTAATTCTCATCCATTAATTGATAAGAAAGGTAAGAGCATTTATGAGAAAGTCACGATATAGCGAAGAGCAAATCACAAATGCCATTAAAGCTTCTGAAACGGGAGTGAAAGTCAGGGAGATTTGTGAAGAGCTTGGCATTTCCGAGGCCACCTTCTATAGCTGGAAGAAAAAGTTTTCTGGGCTTTCTTCAGAAGAAGGTAGAAAAATCAAAGAGTTGGAGGATAAACTACAAAACCTTACCCGTGAATTGCAGTCACTGAGTTCCGACAAAGAGATGCTGCAAAGCGTGCTGAAAAACTTCTTCACTACAAATGAGAAGCGGCAAGCTGTTAACTTCCTGCAAACCACCTTCGACATTGGAACGCGTCGTAGCTGCCGCTTGCTGGATATTAGCCGCAGTGTTTACCACTATCCTTCAGGCTCCGATAATCGCTAACACCATTAAGACCGTTGTTATTTGACTTAATGCTGAGATTTGTTCTTACCAGAAGAGATGAAGATCATTTAATTCGGCGTTCGTAACATAACAATTCGCACCATTTTTTCCTGATGAATATCATCGCGGATTTGCTTCCTTTTTTGCGGTAAAATTGATTCACATCAGCAAAAGTCTCGCTATTCAAGCCTTTCATACGCAGCCCAATCTCATTACGGTGAGATTGGCGCTTCGTTTTATTACTTAATTGATATTAATGATCAGGACTGAATACAGATAAATCTGTTAAGCAATCATGAACAACGACATGTAATCGCTCTCACTGTGACTCTTATTTTTATTGGACCTATCACTTTAGGTGACGATCACGGATTGCCATCTGGCCATGGCGATACGTTGATCACTGCACCAGGATTACTCCTGATTAGAAACGTTATCACGCCTAAACAATAACAGTAAAAAATGGCGACTTATGGGAAATATCGCCAGGTAATTCATCGCTGTGTTTAATCATTTTTTTATGCAGATTCAGCGGATGTTTCTCAACACCGGAGCAGCATCTTGAGAAAATCGTGGCTTGAAGCGGTGATTTTCAGTGCCAAATCGCAATAAAAATGCAGATAGAACACCTGTTTAACCCTCCCGGCGCCGGTTTTTTTACCCTTCCCGGCGGGTTATCAACCCCTTTCCACCCGCTTGAGTGACCGGAGTCCCCCCAAAATGCAACATGGGTTATGACAAAGTGGGGTAAAAACAGGCAAGGATAAGCGAGGGAAAGTTATATCGCGGTGGTGTCTGAAGATAAAAATGGCGAAGAGGAGCGCAAGAGAGAGGCGGCAAATTCCTAAAAACACTGAAGAAAGGGCTGCTGAGCCCTTCTACTCAGCAGCCAGAAATTCATGTTAAAGCGCGCTGACTTCCGGCTGCGGTTTAATACGCATGGCGTAGATCACGCCGACGATGAGACAGCCAATCCCGATCCCAGTGAGCAGCGGCGGCCAGCTCTGTCGCCAGAGAAAGGTCCACAGCAGACCAGCGAGCGTTTCGAACACAATCAGCGGCCCCATGATGACCGTTGGCACACGCTGGCTAGCCGCATTCCAGCATAGCGTGCCTAACCATGAACATATCAGCCCAATCGCCAGCATGATGAGGAGAAAACGCGTGGGCTGCGGGCCAAATGGCAGAGCGAACTCAGGCTGCTGCCAGTAAAGCTGACCGCAGACTAATAAATAGAACACCAACGCCAGCGGTAAGGTCACCAACCCTTGTGCCGTCGCCCAGCTACCGGCTTTATGCTGTGGATGCGCGCGCAGCCAAATGCCATTACGCAGCGGATACCAGGTCCAGCAGGCGACCGCTAAAATCGCCAGTAATAGCCCTGTCAGGTAGCGCGACCAGTCAAAATCCGGCCCCTGCATCTGCATCTCCGCAGCATTCACGCAGCCCAGGCCAGCAGCAATAATCAGTAGCGCCGGAAAGAGTTTACGCCAGGAAAGTCGCCCTTCAAGATGGCCGTAGCAGAGGTTGGCCGTCACGGTGATGACCACCGGCAAGGTGCCAATGATCATGGTCGAGATCGGCGCACCGGTGCGCTGGATAGCACTGGCAAGGCAGGCGTAATAGAGCAGATTACCGACCAGCGACAATTTCAGCGCTTCCAGCCAATCTTTACGTGCCAGCTGTTTCAGACGGCGGCGATCCAGCCATGCCAGCGGTAATACCACCAGCCCAAAAGCCACGTAGCGCCCGGCCGATTGTAAGGTACCCGGATAGTCAGGTATCAGCAGCGGTCCCACAAAAATGAGCCCCCACATCAATCCTGCGGCAAGTGCAAACACGATTCCTGCAAACATTCTCTTTTCCTTTATCACTTTTCCGTCGCAGTGTGGCGTAACCGGATAATAAAGGCTTGTAGCAGATTGCGGTTAACGTGAGGGGAAAACTTGCTTCTGATAACGTCCTGGCGTGATGCCATAGCGATGGGCAAAAGTGCGCGTGAGGTGCGCCTGATCGGTCAATCCAACGGCGGCCGCCACCGAAGCCGCGCTTTCCCCCATCCCCAAACGTTGCTTGGCATCGAACAGACGAAAGGCCATCAGCATCTGATGTGGCGTGACATGAAAGTGGTGTTTAAAACTGCGGAGAAAATGCCACGGCGACAACGACGCCAGGGCAGCCAGCTCATCAAGACGAATCGGCTCCGCCAGGTTTTCACGCAGATAGGTTTTTACCGCATCAAAGCGATGGGCACCCTCTTCGGGTCGGGATTTTCCCTGATGAGCCAGCGGGCGTAATAGCTCCAGTAGTTCCAGCAACAGACTCTCGCGTTCCAGCGCGCTGGTGGCCTGCCACATCTGCGCCAGTCGCAGGGAAAACGGCTGTGCCAGACGGGCGTCTGTACGCAGCGCTTCACTAAACCACCAGTGACGATCGCCAGTAAGCCGTTCCATCTCCTGCGGATCAATATAGATCATGCGATAACGCCAGCCCTCATCACAGGCCGATTCCCCGGTGTGCAATTCATCAGGGTTCATCATCACCAGTGAATGCTGCGGTGCCGTATAGTGCGTGCCACGGTAGCGAAAACGCTGTGCACCCGATTCAATGGTGCCGATACCGAAGGCTTCATGGGTATGCGGCTCAAAGGCGTAACGCGAGATGTGCGCCTGATACAGCTCGATACCCGGCAGTTCAGCAAAATGCTGGAACTGCGCTTGATCGCACTTATCAGGAAAGATTTCCGGAACCACCTTCACATCACACCTCCTAAAAACGTGCTAATTAGCATGCGCGGCGGCGAGCTGAAATGCAAAACAGATTTGCTTTACCTGCATGCGTAACAATCGCAATACTGTCATCCACTATATAAAGGAGGCGATGATGGCTAATCGGGTGGTAGTGGTAGTGGATATGCAAAATGGCGTGCTGGCTTCACCACGTTTTGATCGTGACGGACGTTGTCAGCGCATCAATCAACTGACGGCAGCGGCCGATCAGGTGATTTTTATCCAGCACGTTGAGCCAGGCCTCGAAGTGAACAGCGAAGGCTGGCAGATCGTGCCGGAATTGGATCAGCCAGCCAACGCGATCTACGTTAACAAGACCGCTTGCGACAGTTTCTGGCAAACCGACCTGGCGGCTCAGCTTGATCAACATGGAATTGAGAGCTTTGTAATTTGCGGTTGTGCGACCGATTACTGTGTCGATACCACCATCAAGGTGGGTGCCAGCCTGGGCTATCACATCACCGTTGCCGCCGATGCGCATACCACAGCCGATCGGACTTACGTTTCCGCACAGCAGCAGATCAATCAGCATAATGAAGTCTGGGCGGATTTGATTATGCCGGGCAACCCGGTGTTAGTGCGTGATACTGAGGTGCTTTTGCGGGAGTGGCGGCCGCATTAGAAGCGATGAAGCCGGACGGGTTTGTCCGGCTTCATGATGGAAGACGCACAGCAGCTACATTTTCCGCTTCCATTGATAACAGTTTGTTCCTGTCGGCTGTTCAATCAGCCCCTCATGCACCGCGCGCTGCAACCATTCAGTCAGCTGAATCTGATGCAGGCCCGTCCGCGAGCCCAGATCCTCGATCGTAACAGGATGGGCGGCCAGTGCCGGCAATTGCGCCTGAAAAATTTGATAAAAATCGGATGAATGCCAGATTCCTTCTGGTTCCTGAGCCACATTAACCACAGCGGTCATGTCGGGCATCTTGTACCCTGCGCGGCTCAATAAATCCTCCTGCTGATGGGGCTGATGACGGGAAGGCGACATCCATTGCGCAACATCAATGTCATCGGGGTGAGCAGCGCACCATTGCCCCCCCTGTTTAACCAGTTCAGCGTTGCTGGCCCGTACATCGTCGGTAGGCTTAACCCACAACGGCACCCACTTCTTGCGCAGATTCTCTTCCGCACCGACCAGCGTCCCGCCCTTGTGACCCGCGTGCACCACCAGCGCACTCCTCGCCAGGCAATAAACGTATCGATTGCGCGCCATTGCATTACCCACAGTAAAGCCCGCTTCAGGATAGAACGGTGAAAGCAGCAGTAATTTACCCGCCATTAACCCCTTTCGCCATTTGGCGCTGGTCGCAGCGGTCAGCAGACTATCACTGAGGACACCCACGACGGTTCCGTTGTGTTGCAATGCGCCCAGCATAGCGGCTTCATCGATGCCTCGCGCGCCACCTGAAATCAGATTTACCCCCGCAGAGGCCACTTTTCCCGCAACCTGACGACTGAACGCTAAATCCAGCTCGCTGGCATTCCTCGATCCTACCACCGCAAGACCGGGTTGATTTAACAGAGCGATATCACCACAGCCGAACAGGACCGCTGGCGCGTTGGTGCGCAATTGTTGCTTAAGCAGCCTTGGGTAATCAGCATCAGAACGCGTTAGCACCCAAAGCCCCGCGCGCTGCCAACGTTCAATCGCTAACGCCAGGCTGTGCCCACGACTGAGTAGCGTTTTAATTCGCTCGCGTGTGATATGGGGTTCTACCCAGGTGGCTAACATGACATCAGCACCAGAGCTGAGCAGATCGGCGGGTGAAGCGGATTGCTGTTTTAACCACAGGGCAAATCGGCCCCATTCCGCATTACTTAGTGGCTTCACCTCATCCTCGCTCCGGCGCGAGAAGTCACTGGTTAACAACAGTGTTGCTTGTGCAACAGGAGATAAATTCATGACTCTTTCACCGTTGAGGTTGCCAGCGCCAGTGGGTAGACAATGCCGCTACCCGCCTGCTGAAGCAGAGCGGCAGCCACTGCCATTGTCCAACCTGAATCGACAATATCGTCTACCAGTAACACAGCCGTGGCAGGCAGATTAGCGCAGGTGGAAAACGCGCCATCCAGATTACGACATTGATGGAAGCGATTATTCTGCAGACGTTGTCGAGGGTTATCTTTCACTTTCTGAAGTGCATCTATAAAGGGTAAGTCGAGTCGCAGTGCCAATCGGCGGGCAAAATCCGCCACCAGTTGAGGTTGGCGCAACGACGGTACGCAACAAACCCACTTTGGCGCAGGCACTGGCTGCCAGCGCTGTTCAATCAATTCAGCCAGAGCAGAAACAAGTTCATCGCTGAAATGGCCTGCGGCTTTCTCGGCGACTACGCGAGATCCCCACCCGGCATCTCCCCAGCGCGAAAGCACCCGACCTTCCTGCGCACGCAGGGTAGCAGGTAAATTACCGCGAAAACCGTATTCTTCAAATGCCTGAGCAGCCACCTGAATTTTGGGCGAAAGCACCGTTTCGGCGCGCTGTAGAAAAGTCGCAGCCTGATGAGCCAACATTGCATCCACCTTCGGGTCAATCAAGGGCCGGCCGAGGCAATATGCACATTTGCCACAGGATATCGGGTCGGCATCATCCAGCGATAATCGCAAAAACGTCATCAGGCAACCGCGCTGTGAGATATAAGCCTGCACTTCCTGCCACTCTTGTTCGCGCTGCTGCGTAAGATGCACGATACGTTTGCGATCCAACTGATAGAAAACCGGCGTTCTCCGCCACTGGCTTTTTACTTTAATCACCGGGGCAGGATTTTCAACGCTCAGTAATTTCAGTACTTTTTCAATTTGCCCCTGACGCAGATTGGTTTGCTGCTCGATATCGCGAATCGACAAACCATCGCTCTCCTCCAGCACCTGCAAAATATCATGCACCTGTGCTTCTGCCGGAAAAGCTGACTGCCGGAAGAACTGATGAATATCACGATCTTCCCCCCCAGACATCAGCACGCCAACCGCATGATCGATGCCACGACCCGCGCGTCCTACCTGTTGGTAGTAAGCGACAATCGAAGCAGGCGCCTGATAGTGCAGCACAAAACTCAAATCAGGTTTGTCATATCCCATTCCCAGTGCGGTGGTCGCCACCAGGACTTTCAATTGGTTAGTCAGCAGCAAGTTCTCAAGATGTTGACGATAGTCATTGCTGCTGTCGAAACCCGCATCCTCAACGCTGCCATGATAGGCGCGCGCATCAATGTGTTGCGTGCGTAACCAGGCCGCTACCTGTTCGGCATCACGAACGGTAAGCGTGTAGACGATCCCGGTTCCCTCAAGAGTCGGAATGACTTGCGCCAGCCAGGCAAGACGTGACGCCTGATTCGGTAGAATGAGTGTTTGTAGCGCCAGACTCTTACGGATCAGCTCACCGCGTTGAATCACTATGTCGCCCATCTGTTGCTGTATATCTGCAACAACACGATTATTGGCAGTAGCGGTGGTGCCAAGCACCGGCGTGTTTGCGGGTAATTGCCTTAGAATGCTGACGATACGGCGATAATCGGGACGGAAATCGTGCCCCCAATCGGAGATACAGTGCGCTTCGTCAATCACCATGAGCGCGATGCGGTTGGCAATCGGCTGTAGTACGGTTTCGATAAATTGATCATTGGCGAGACGTTCTGGAGAGATGAGTAAACAATCGACCTGATTATCCAGCACGCGCTGTGTCACCGACTGCCAGTCACTACTGTTCGAAGAATTGAGGGTTTCAGCCACAATGCCTAATCGACGGGCAGACTCAATTTGGTTACGCATCAGCGCCAGTAGCGGTGAAACGATAATGGTTGGGCCCATACCGCGATCGCGAAAAATTTTGGCGCTGATGAAATAGACGGAGCTTTTACCCCAGCCAGTCCGCTGCACCACCAATAATTTCTGCTGTTTATTCACTAGTGCATCTATCGCTTCCAACTGCCCACGACGAAACTGGGCATGATCATTTGCCAGTGCGACTTTTAATAATGCTTCTGCCTGTTGCTGTTTCATTATCACTCCTTGATGGGAAATGCGTCCCTTCTTTTGATTGAGAAACCTGAGAGTCAGATACAAAAAAGCCCCGTAAAACGAGGCCTTAGCGTGTAATTATGCGTGCGCGTTGTCTTAGAACGGGATGTCGTCGTCAAAGTCCATTGGCGGTTCGTTGTTCGCCGGTGCGCTCTGCTGCTGCGGACGCTGTTGTGCGCCGCCGCTGAACTGGTTGCCGCCCTGAGGCTGCTGCTGAGGTTGCTGTGGCTGGCCCCAGCCGTTGTTATTGCCGCCGCCCTGGCCGCCCATCGGTGCGCCACCTGCGTTCGCGCCCTGCTGACGTCCACCGAGCATCTGCATGGTGCCGCCAACGTTAACAACCACTTCGGTGGTGTATTTTTCCTGGCCGCTTTGATCCTGCCATTTACGGGTACGCAGCTGGCCTTCGATGTAAACCTGAGAGCCTTTACGCAGGTATTCACCCGCCACTTCAGCCAGTTTGCCGAACAGCACAACACGGTGCCATTCAGTAATCTCTTTGTTTTCACCGGTTTGCTTGTCGCGCCAGCTTTCCGACGTGGCCAGCGTAATGTTGGCTACCGCGCCACCATTTGGCATGTAGCGCACTTCCGGATCCTGACCCAGATTCCCGACAAGAATCACTTTGTTTACGCCACGACTGGCCATGTTGCTGTCTCCCGATGAGTTGATGCTAAAAGTCTAAGCCAAAAATTGTATCACGTCACAATGACGGTGCCCACTTCAGAGCAGGCTCGCAATTTTTATTTGGCACACAGAATAGCAAAAGCACTGGATATTTATTCAGTTTATTTTTTGTGCCATACTAACGCGTTTCTGCTGGTCGTGCTGGCAAGGCATGGCGAGTGTTGTTCAATCCGGGAAAGGTGAATGGATAAGATCGAAGTCCGCGGTGCTCGCACCCATAATTTGAAGAATATCAACCTGATCATCCCTCGCGATAAGCTGATTGTGGTCACCGGTCTGTCGGGTTCCGGTAAGTCTTCGCTGGCGTTTGATACGTTGTATGCCGAAGGGCAGCGTCGCTATGTTGAATCGCTCTCGGCCTATGCGCGCCAGTTTCTTTCATTAATGGAGAAACCGGACGTGGACCATATTGAAGGTCTCTCGCCCGCCATTTCTATTGAGCAGAAATCCACATCGCATAACCCGCGCTCGACGGTCGGTACGATTACTGAAATCCATGACTATCTGCGTCTGCTGTTTGCCCGTGTGGGTGAACCACGCTGCCCGGATCACGATGTTCCGCTGGCGGCACAGACCGTGAGCCAGATGGTGGATCAGGTGATGGCGCAGGAAGAAGGCCGTCGTCTGATGCTGCTGGCACCCGTGGTGAAAGATCGCAAAGGCGAGCACACCAAAACACTGGAAAACCTTGCGGCGCAAGGATACATCCGCGCCCGTATTGATGGCGAAGTCTGTGATCTGTCAGATCCCCCCAAGCTGGAACTGCAGAAAAAGCACACCATTGAAGTCGTCGTGGACCGCTTCCGCGTGCGCGATGACCTGGCGACGCGCTTAGCAGAATCCTTTGAAACCACGTTGGCGCTGAGTGGCGGTACCGCCATCGTCGCCGATATGGATGACAGCGAGGCCGAAGAGCTGTTGTTCTCCGCCAACTTTGCCTGCCCGATTTGTGGCTACAGCATGAGTGAGCTGGAACCGCGCCTGTTCTCGTTCAACAACCCGGCCGGTGCCTGCCCAACCTGCGATGGTCTGGGCGTGCAGCAGTATTTCGATCCCGATCGCGTGGTGCAAAACCCTGAGCTATCACTGGCGGGCGGTGCGATTCGTGGTTGGGATCGCCGCAACTTCTATTACTTCCAGATGTTGCGTTCGCTGGCAGAGCATCTGGATTTCGATGTCGAAGCGCCGTTTAACAGCCTGAGCGACAAAGCGCGCGAAGTGATTCTGTACGGTTCCGGCAAAGAGAATATCGAATTCAAATACATCAACGATCGCGGTGACACTTCGGTGCGTCGCCATCCATTTGAAGGTGTGCTGCACAACATGGAACGCCGTTATAAAGAGACGGAATCCAATGCGGTGCGTGAAGAGCTGGCGAAATTCATCAGTAATCGCTCCTGCAACAGCTGCGAAGGGACACGCCTGCGCCGTGAAGCACGCCATGTATTTGTTGAGAATACCAACCTGCCGACCATCTCTGAGATGAGCATCGGCCATGCCACCGACTTTTTCCGCAATCTGAAACTGAGCGGACAGCGCGCGCAGATCGCCGAAAAAATCCTGAAAGAGATCGGCGATCGTCTGAGCTTCCTGGTTAACGTCGGGTTGAATTATCTGTCGATGTCGCGTTCCGCAGAAACGCTCTCTGGCGGAGAAGCGCAGCGTATTCGTCTGGCAAGCCAGATCGGTGCGGGTCTGGTGGGCGTGATGTATGTGCTTGATGAGCCCTCAATTGGCCTGCATCAGCGCGATAACGAACGTCTGCTGGGCACCTTGATTCACCTGCGCGACCTCGGCAACACCGTGATTGTGGTCGAGCACGATGAAGATGCGATTCGCGCCGCTGACCACGTGATTGATATCGGTCCTGGCGCAGGCGTGCACGGTGGCCAGGTCGTGGCTGAGGGTGATGTGAATGCCATTATGGCTAACGAAGCTTCGCTGACCGGGCAATACCTGAGCGGCAAACGCGAAATTGCCATTCCGCAACAGCGCGTGAAGGGCGACCCGGCGAAAGTGCTGAAACTCACCGGCGCACGCGGTAACAACCTGAAGGATGTCACGCTGACGATTCCGGTTGGCCTGTTCACCTGTATCACTGGCGTTTCGGGTTCCGGTAAGTCTACGTTAATCAACGACACGCTGTTCCCGATTGCACAGCGGCAGTTGAACGGGGCGACCACCACGGAGGTAGCTCCCTATCGCGAGATCGCGGGTCTGGAGCATTTCGATAAAGTCATCGATATCGACCAGAGCCCCATCGGCCGCACGCCACGCTCGAACCCGGCCACTTACACCGGTATTTTCACCCCGGTGCGTGAACTGTTTGCCGGTGTACCTGAAGCACGTTCCCGTGGCTACAATCCAGGGCGCTTCAGCTTTAACGTGCGCGGTGGACGCTGCGAAGCCTGCCAGGGTGACGGCGTAATTAAAGTCGAAATGCACTTCCTGCCGGATGTGTATGTGCCTTGCGATCAATGCAAAGGCAAACGCTATAACCGTGAAACGCTGGAGATTAAATACAAAGGCAAAGGGATTCACGAAGTGCTGGATATGACCATCGAAGAAGCACGTGAGTTCTTTGATGCCGTACCTGCGCTGGCGCGTAAATTGCAAACGCTGATCGACGTGGGGCTGTCTTATATTCGCCTCGGTCAGTCTGCAACCACGCTGTCAGGCGGTGAAGCGCAGCGTGTAAAACTGGCGCGCGAGCTGTCGAAACGTGGCACCGGGCAAACACTCTATATCCTTGATGAGCCAACCACGGGTCTGCACTTTGCTGATATTCAGCAGTTGCTGGAAGTGCTGCATCAGTTGCGCGATCAGGGCAATACCATCGTGGTGATTGAGCATAACCTCGACGTGATCAAAACGGCTGACTGGATTGTCGATTTGGGTCCGGAAGGCGGCAGCGGCGGCGGCGAAATCCTGATTTCAGGCACGCCAGAAACCGTGGCAGAGTGTGAAAAATCCCACACTGCCCGCTTCCTCAAGCCGATGCTGAAGAAGAAGTAAAATTGAAGGCCCGCACTGCGGGCCTTCTCATTTCTTTCAGTGCGCAGGCGCGACTCACGCGAGTTTAACAGCTTAATATTGCAGCTATTCGAGCCTGTTATATGGCTGTCAGATTCCGCAGAAAAATGCAGAAACAGGCAAGAATCAGACAACTTCAGGCATATACGCATCTCATCTCGCTGACTATCCTTACACAGTTCCTTTTTGGCGTAGCTCGTTACGCCTTTGTCCCTTCAGATCGCTGAACGGGATCCCGCAATACACTCACGACACACCCGATTGGAGACACCATGAATATTACGCATGCCTATGCCGCACAGGACGCGAAATCCAAGCTCGCCCCGTTCGACTATAAGCCGCGCGAGCTTCGCGCTCATGATGTGCAGATTGAAGTGTTGTACTGTGGCGTTTGCCACTCTGACCTACACCAGGCGCGCAACGAATGGAAAAACACCATTTTCCCGGTGGTGCCAGGCCATGAAATCGTTGGTCGCGTCACTGCCGTAGGCGCACACACCCACAAATACAAAGTGGGCGACCTGGTCGGTGTCGGTTGTTTAGTTGATTCCTGCCGCAGCTGTCCAAGCTGCCAGAGAGGATTGGAGCAATATTGCGAAAACGGCTTTGTGGGCACCTATAACGGTGAAGACCGTGAAACCGGCGCCATCACTTACGGCGGGTACTCCACAGCGATGGTAGTGGATGAAAACTATGTGCTGCGCGTGCCGGAAAATCTCGATCTGGCCGGCGTGGCGCCGCTGCTGTGTGCGGGTATCACCACCTATTCCCCGTTGCGTCACTGGAACGTTGGCCCAGGTAAGAAAGTGGGCATCGTTGGTTTGGGTGGCCTCGGTCATATGGGCGTGAAAATCGCGCATGCGATGGGCGCGCATGTGGTGTTGTTCACCACTTCACCTTCGAAAATTGAAGACGGTAAGCGCCTTGGTGCTGACGAAGTCGTCATTTCGAAAGATGCCGATCAAATGGCGCAGCATGCCAACAGCTTTGATTTCATCTTAAATACCGTTGCGGCTCAACACGATCTCAACCCGTTCATCACCCTGTTGAAGCTGGATGGCAATATGACGTTGGTGGGCGCGCCAGAGCACGATCACCCGGCCCCACAGGTGTTTAACCTGATCTTCAAACGTCGCAGCATCGCCGGTTCACTGATCGGTGGTATTGCTGAGACCCAGGAGATGCTGGATTTCTGTGGCAAGCACGGTATCACTTCCGATATCGAACTGATCGCCATGAACCAGATTAACGAAGCCTATGAACGTATGCTGAAAAGCGACGTGAAATACCGCTTCGTGATTGATATCAACACCCTGCGAGAAGAGTCAGCGGCTTAATTAGCGCGAGTCTTCATCATGGCTGACGCCCGCCGCGCGCGTGGCGTCAGCCTGTTGCCAGGAAGCCTCCACCAGATAATAAATCTGCGAATCCTTTAGGGATCCATCCAGCCACAGCGTGCTCCAGTGCGACTTATTGAGATGCTCGCTCGGGAATACGTCACTGTGCTCTTCGCGCAATAAATCAGCCAGCGCAGGCGAGGTTTTCAACGATAGCGCCGGACGCCCTTTCACCTCATGCACCATGGCAAACAGTACGCCTTCGCTTTTTACCTGTGTGGCATCCCATTCATTTTTATAGCTCTGCTCCGCACCCGATTTGCTCATGCAGTAGGTGAGGAGATCCGAAATGTTCATGCGGTATTCTCCTTGGTAGAGGCCGATTTGAGGCCCGATGACGCCTGCCATCGGCTTCATTACAGACGTCATGACACCGTTTAAGTGTGCAGCAAGTCAGCCAAAGGTAAAGGCGGTGGCACCAGATAACGCACATAAAAAAACCGCCAGCCCGGAGGCATGGCGGTTTTCTCGTGCTGCGAAGTGTGTTACATCACGGCAGCAAAGGCCTCGGCCACCTGATTGACGTTGCGGCTGTTGAGGCCAGCCACACACATACGGCCGCTGGCGATCAGATATACGCCGAACTCATCACGCAGGCGATCAACCTGCTGCGCGCTTAAACCGGTGTAACTGAACATGCCGCGCTGCTTCAGCAGGTAATCGAAGTTTTTGCCCGGCAACTTGGTGCTCAATACGTTGACCAGCGTCTGGCGCATTTCGATGATGCGCAGGCGCATGGCTTCCACCTCGGCCAGCCAGTTGTTCAGCAGCGCCTCATCGTTCAGTACGCAAGAAACCACCTGCGCGCCAAAGTTTGGCGGGCTGGAGTAGTTGCGACGGACGGTCGCTTTCAGTTGACCCAACACGCGTGCAGACTCTTCTGCGTTCTCGCACACGATGGAGAGGCCACCAACACGCTCGCCATACAACGAGAAAATTTTCGAGAATGAGTTGCTGACCAGAGCCGGCAAGCCCGCAGCAGCAATCGCGCGAATCGCATAAGCATCCTGCTCCATGCCCGCACCAAAGCCCTGATAAGCGATATCGAGGAACGGAATCAGTTCCTGCGCTTTCAATACTTCGGTGGTTTCATCCCACTGCGCGTTCGTCAGATCCGCGCCAGTTGGGTTGTGGCAGCATGGGTGCAACAGCACGATAGATTGCTTCGGCAGCGTTTTCAGCTTGGCAATAAACGCATCAAACTTCACGCCGTTGGTGTCTTCGTCGTACCACGGATAAGTCTGTGCGTCGAAACCAGCACCGTTGAAAATCGCGATGTGGTTCTCCCAGGTCGGATCGCTCACCCAGACATTTGAGTGCGGGAAGTAACGCTTGAGGAAATCCGCCCCGACTTTCAGTGCACCGGAGCCACCCAGCGTCTGGATGGAAGCAATGCGGCCGGCCTTCAGCATCGGGTGTTCTTTGCCAAACAGCAGCGGTGCAATCGCATTACGGTATGGGCCCAGGCCTTCCATCGGCAGGTAAAGCGACGCCTGATGCGGCTGCGCCTGCAGGCGTTCTTCTGCCGCAGCCACGGCTTGCAACTGAGGAATGATACCCGCCTCGTTGTAATAGAGGCCAATGCTCAGATTCACTTTATTGTCACGTGGGTCCTGTTTGAAGGTTTCCATCAGCGACAGAATTGGATCGCCAGCATAAGCATCAACGTTTTGAAACACGGTGCAGATCTCCATGATTGGTCATAAATAGTCGGTAAAGAGGCGTCATCAAACCATGTAGCGGCCGGGACGATGATTCATAGCGATGATGAGATTAAGGATCACCGCGCCCGCGATAGAGGCCAAAAGTATCGGCAGCGACACCACGAACAGGGATGCGAGTACCACGCAGGTATCCACCGCCATTTGCAGTTTGCCGGCACGCAGACCGATACGGTCCTGCAGCCAGAGCGCCAAAATGTTGATACCGCCGAGGCTGGCTTTGTGACGAAACAACACTATAAACCCAATCCCCATCACCACGTTACCGAACAATGTCGCATAAAACGGATTTAGCGCAGAAAAATGGATGAACATCGGATGCAAGTGCGTGAACAGTGAAACCAGCCCCACTGCGCAGAACGTTTTAACCGTGAATTCCCAGCCCATGCGGCGCACTGCCAGCCAGTAAAACGGCAGGTTAATCAGGAAAAATGCGGTACCAAAAGAGAGGTGCGTCAGATAGCTGATTAAAAACGCGATACCTGCAGTGCTGCCAGTCAGCGCGCCCGCCTGTTTCAGCATCATCACGCCAAAGGAAACCATTAAGGTGCCGAGCACTATCGCCAGCGCATCTTCAATACGTGAATGAGGAATTTTAGTGGGTTGAACAACGTTATCCATGGAGTCATCTCAGTGCAATTGATGCGGTTCAAATGCAAAAAACGCACCACATAGGCGGCGTTAAGTCGCCACCTATGGGGTGCCAGCGATTATCCAATTGATATCTAAGGCGCTTTTATTGCAGGTTTTTGTGCATCAACCCAAACTTTAACCGTTGATTCATGCACAAATCTGTTTTCTGGCGCGCGTTATTTGCATTTACTGTGCGTTAATTGCACCAGATTAGCACATCATGCACTTTTTTGGCGCGTTTTGTGCTCGGGGATAATCATCAAGCCGTTCTCTTTTAAACGGCTCAACACCACGGAGGTTTTCACATGGGCCACACTCTGATGGCCAGCCACCAGCTGACTGATCAACGCACTCAGCGAGGCTAAATCAGCCACGGCCACTTTCAGCAGATAATCAGCATCACCGGTGGTTTTGAAGGCATCAACAATCGCTTCCTCCTCTGCCACCATGCGATGGAAACTCTCTTCATAATCTGGCGTGTGATTCTTTAAACGCACTTCAATCAAGCCCACCATGCCAAGACCCACCGCGTCCGGCGAGAGCCGTGCGTGATAGCCGAGGATGAGGTTTGCCTGTTCAAGATTGATGCGGCGGCGTGAACATTGAGACGCCGAAAGACCGACTAAATCACTGAGTTCCTGATTGGTAAGGCGGCCGTTAGATTGTAATAGTGTCAATATCTTAAGGTCGTAATCATCTACCTGAGTCATTCTGCTTCCACAGCGTTATAGGGTGCGCTTTGGTACAGATAACCTGATTAAAGCCGGGGTTGTCCAACACTATTTTCTGATGACGTGAAATGCATGCACAAATCGTGCATGCATCCAGCGGGAAAGGATTATTCGTCGTCGTAGGACGGGCCTGCGTAGTTATCAAAGCGCGACCACTGGCCATTGAAGGTCAATCGTACTGTACCGATTGGGCCGTTACGCTGCTTACCGAGGATGATCTCGGCGATGCCTTTAAGATCACTGTTTTCGTGATACACCTCATCTCGATAGATGAACATGATCAAGTCAGCATCCTGCTCGATCGATCCCGATTCACGCAGATCCGAGTTCACCGGACGTTTATCGGCGCGTTGCTCCAGTGAGCGGTTAAGCTGCGACAGCGCCACTACCGGCACATTGAGCTCTTTCGCCAGCGCTTTGAGCGAGCGCGAGATCTCCGCGATCTCCAGCGTACGGTTATCCGACAGCGCCGGCACGCGCATTAACTGGAGATAGTCGATCATGATCAGGCTTAAGCCGCCATTCTCACGAAACACGCGGCGCGCGCGCGAACGCACTTCCGTTGGCGTCAGGCCAGAAGAATCATCGATGAACATGTTCTTCTTCTCCAGCAAGATGCCCATGGTGGCAGAGATGCGCGCCCAATCTTCATCTTCCAGCTGGCCGGTACGAATGCGCGTTTGGTCAACGCGTGATAATGACGCCAGCATACGCATCATTAGCTGCTCGCTGGGCATCTCCAGACTGAATATCAGCACCGGTTTGTCTTGCAGCATCGCGGCGTTTTCACACAGGTTCATGGCGAAGGTGGTTTTACCCATCGACGGACGCGCCGCCACGATGATCAAATCTGAACCCTGCAAACCGGCGGTCTTTTTGTTCAGATCCTGATAGCCCGTATCCACTCCGGTGACACCATCGTGCGGGGTCGACACCAGCGCTTCAATACGCGAGACCGTGGCTTCCAGAATTTGCTCGATGTTCTGCGGGCCTTCCGCCTTATTGGCGCGCTGTTCAGCAATCTTGAAGACGTTGGATTCTGCGAAATCGAGCAAATCTTCACTGCTGCGCCCCTGCGGATCGTAACCGGCATCAGCAATTTGATTCGCCACCGAGATCATTTGACGCACAACGGCACGTTCACGCACGATATCCGCATAAGCGCCGATGTTCGCCGCACTTGGCGTGTTTTTCGCCAGCTCTGCCAGATAAGCAAAGCCACCGGCCATCTCCAGCTCGCCCAGTGTTTCCAGCGATTCAGACAGCGTAATGAGGTCAATCGGCTGGCCCATTTCCAGCAGACGCTGCATCTCAGAGAAGATCATGCGGTGC
The DNA here is from genome assembly GCF_000963995.1 of Pantoea sp. SM3. Classification (NCBI taxonomy): domain Bacteria; kingdom Pseudomonadati; phylum Pseudomonadota; class Gammaproteobacteria; order Enterobacterales; family Erwiniaceae; genus Pantoea; species Pantoea sp. SM3. Next base: position 87,811 of record NZ_JZRD01000024.1, on the reverse strand, counting down.
GAACGGTTGAAGAAATCATCCGCCACCACGCGCTCGGAGACGTTATCCCAGCGTTCGTTATCCAGCATCAACCCACCGAGCACCGACTGCTCCGCTTCAATAGAGTGCGGCGGCATTTTCACGCCTTCCAGCTGACGATCGCGGGGTTCGTTGGATTTGTTGGTGGGTTTATTTCCTGCCATAGTGAATGCATTACCGATCGTGAAAGGGACGCGCAAGTATACCGTCCCAGGATGAACAATCACAGGAGTCAGAATGGCAAAGCGTATTCAGTTCAACCAACACGGTGGCCCGGAGGTACTTCAATGGGTCGATTTTGAGCTGGCCGATCCCGCTGAACATGAGGTTCAGGTCGAAAACAAGGCGATTGGCATCAACTATATCGACACCTATGTGCGCAGCGGGCTCTATCCGGTGGCGGCTTTCCCGTCCGGGCTGGGCACAGAAGCCGCTGGCGTGGTGAAACGCGTTGGCTCAGGCGTGACGCGCTTTAAGCCCGGCGATCGCGTGGTCTATTGTCAGGCCGCGCTGGGTGCCTATAGCGAAATGCATAACGTGGCGGAAGAGCGTCTGGTGATCCTGCCGGAGAGCATCAGCTTTGAACAAGGTGCAGCCTCGTTTTTGAAAGGCTTAACCGTGCAGTATTTGCTGCGTCAGACCTACAAAGTGAAAGCCGATGAAATCTTCCTGTTCCATGCCGCAGCGGGCGGCGTGGGACTGATTGCCTGTCAGTGGGCTAAAGCGCTGGGCGCACATCTGATTGGTACCGTGGGCTCGGCCGAAAAAGCGCAGATTGCAAAAAATGCTGGCGCCTGGGCAACCATTAACTATCGCGAAGAGAATATTGCACAGCGCGTCAGTGAATTGACTGACGGTGAAAAGGTCGCGGTGGTGTATGACTCGGTGGGGAAAGATACCTGGGAACCGTCTCTCGATAGCCTGCGTCGTCATGGCTTAATGGTGAGTTTTGGTAATGCCTCGGGCCCCGTCACCGGCGTCGATCTTGGGATTCTGAACAAGAAAGGTTCGCTGTTTGTCACACGCCCATCGCTGTTTGGTTACATTACCAATCGTCAGGAACTGGATAACGCCAGCAACGAGTTGTTCTCGTTAATCGCCAGTCGTGCGATTCAGTTGAAGGTGCCAGAAGAGCAGAAGTTTGCCTTGAGCGATGCGGTGCGCGCGCATCAGGTTCTTGAGAGCCGCGCCACGCAAGGTTCCAGCTTGCTGATTCCCTAAAAAGTTAAGGGCTTCCCGAAGGAAGCCCTTTTTTCTTTCTTTTTATAGTTCGCGCTGGTGTAGGGTCAGCGGCGATGAATTCGTTTTGAATTACTTTACGCATCCTGACAGAAAACATAAGTAAAAAATATGTTTAATTGCAGATTCGTACTAAGCAATTACCGACTCTGTGATCGCTCCCGCATTTAACGCCAACCACGCCGCTCTAACTTACTGATTTTTCTTTTCAGTCTGTTCAATTTCACTTCACCGCTCGGTGTCGTAAAGGCGCGATAAAGCCACACGGCTACCACCGCCAACACCAGCCACGGTAACAATTTGATAACAAGCGCGAATAACCCGCCGAGGAACATCACAACGGTGGCAACAACCAATGCAGCGATAACGCCCAGCAGTGAAACGCCAGTCAGCAACAGCATCAGAAAAAAGCCGATAACAAATAAAATTTCCACGAAGGCTCTCCTGTGTAAGTAACACAGAGTGCTTTACAAGATACGTGCCAATATAGTTAAACAGTTAATACACTGAAAAATAGGAGGTTATATTCAGAGGGGTATTTCAGCAGTGATGAAATTCACTAATTATTGGCGCATTTTAAACCGTATTAACGGCAGCGATGCTCCTCTGAAGGGGCAGATAAGGCCCGCCAGAAAAGCAAAGCTTCCGCGCCAGAGATAAATACGCTGAGCGCGTTTTTCAGCCATGCGCAGCATCGGGCCGTTTCACAAAAATAGGGCGAATGTTCGCGCGGCAGATTGGCATTTTCCTTTACGTTCGGACTGCCCTTTTATGACCGGGCACACCGGCCCACCGCGACTCACCTACAATCAGGCTTCCTGTGGAATCTTATCCGCGACCAGCGACAGTGCCGCTTCCAGCACTCGTACATCGGCACCCGGCTTATGGGCATTCTCACTTAAATGACGACGCCACTGTCGCGCGCCAGGAATGCCCTGGAACAGGCCCAGCATATGGCGTGTAACGTGTCCCAGATAGGTGCCTTTGCTCAGCTCCGCTTCGATATACGGGTACATCGCACGAACCACTGCGACCGGATCGACAGACGGCGTATCACGACCAAACAGTTCACGATCGACCTGTGCCAGAATGCCGGGATTTTGATACGCTTCGCGCCCCATCATCACGCCATCCATATGCTGCAAATGCACTTTCGCCTCTTCCAGCGTCTTGATGCCGCCGTTAATCGCCATGGTCAGCGCCGGAAAATCACGCTTCAGCTGATAGACACGCGGATAATCCAGCGGCGGAATCTCACGGTTCTCTTTCGGGCTTAAACCAGAAAGCCATGCCTTACGCGCATGGATAATAAAGGTATCGCAGTTGCCCTTATTGGCCACCGTACCAATGAAATCACACAGAAATGCGTAGCTGTCCTGCTCATCAATTCCGATACGGGTTTTCACCGTCACCGGAATACTGACCACATCGCGCATCGCTTTAATGCAATCTGCGACCAGCGCGGCGTCAGCCATCAGACAGGCACCAAAGCGCCCATTCTGCACGCGATCGGATGGGCAACCGACGTTAAGGTTAATCTCGTCGTAACCGCGCGCTTCCGCCAGCTTCGCACATTGCGCCAGGGCTGCCGGATCGCTGCCGCCCAACTGCAGCGCCAGCGGATGCTCCTCTTCGCTGTAAGCCAGATAATCGCCTTTGCCGTGAATGATGGCGCCCGTGGTCACCATTTCGGTATACAGCAGCGTATCGCCGCTCAGCTTACGGTGAAAATAACGGCAGTGGCGATCGGTCCAGTCCAGCATCGGAGCGATAGAAAAACGTTGCGAAGAGAAAGTATCGGTCATGAAACGCAGTAAATCCGGAGTTAGGTGAGTGACGAGAAACTGCGCAATGATACCACAGCAATAACGGGCGACACAGCCGCCCGTTATTTCACTCACACCGTCGGGGCTGTTGAGGTTGATGAGGCCGGCAGAGAGGGCTCGCCCACTTTCACCGGCGCGGTTTCCCGTGTGTTGAAGGCGACCCAGGTTGAAATGACGCCCAGTAACGAGAACATCACCGCCGGTCCGATCCAGCCGACCATGCCATACACGCCTGTTGCGATGAACGGTAACAGCCCCGCCACCACGGAAGCGCCGTTGTAGCCCAATGAAATCCCCGAGGAACGGACGTTGGCCGGAAACTGTTCGGAGAACCAACTCGACTCTACGGCAAATATCGGGTCATGGCTGAAGAGCAGGGACAGGGCGACAGCGACAATCACCATCATCACTGCACCGGTATTGATCAGCATAAACATGGGGATGCCAAACAGAATGGTGAAGATGGCGCCAATGAGGAATATTGGGCGACGTCCCACCTTATCACTTAGCGCGCCATACAGCAGATGGCTGCCGAGCCCCAGCGCTGAACCAATCAGCGTGCCCCATAACACATGGCGCGTATCTGTGATTTCCGCCAGCACCACATAGGACAACATAAAACTGGTGGTGATGTAGTAGCCACCCGTCTCCGCCAGGCGTAGCCCCATAATTTTGACGATGGTACGCCAGTCGCGACGAATGACCTCCAGCGCGGGTTGTTGCACAATCTGCTTATCTGCTTTGGCTTTCTCGAATTCCGGCGATTCCGCGACCTGCATTCGAATAAAGATGCCGATGGCCACCATCACAAAAGAGATCAGGAACGGCATGCGCCACACCCAATCACCTTCAAACAGTGCCGCAGAGAGCAGGAAAGAGCCATTCGCCAGCAGCAGGCCGAGCGGGATCCCGAGCTGCGGCACCGCGCCATAGAAACCGCGCTTTTTCACGGGCGCATGCTCAAATGCCATTAACACCGCGCCGCCCCACTCGGCGCCGAATCCGATCCCCTGGATCATGCGTAATAAGATCAACAAGATCGGTGCCAGCACGCCAGCCTGCTCATAGGTTGGCAACGCACCGATCAGTACGGTGGCACCGCCCATTGCCAGTAATGACCAGAACAGCACGGTTTTTCGGCCATAGCGATCGCCGAAATGGCCGGCGAGGTAACCGCCAAACGGACGCATCAGGAAGCCGACCGCTAAGGTGGCGAATGCCGCCAGAATGCCGACGATGGGCTCTTGCGTGTGGAAAAAAATCTTACCGAACCAGGCTGCAGCGGCGGTGCCATAGATAAAGAAATCATAGCTCTCCACCGCTGAGCCAATCATTGAGGCGAAAGAGACTTTCGCCGCATTGTCGCGGGTGTTTGCAGGTACAGAAGTCGTGTTCATGTGTTACCCCGGTATTATCGTATTTTTCGGGCAGCAGTGGTGGAGCGGTTAATTTGCAGGTTTGCTCCAGGTCTCAATCACTCTGCTGTCATCACGTTGCCCCAATCCGGCTTCTGCTGCCGCCAGATAACGAGCATGAGCGACCTGTAACAGCGGAACCTCAGCGTGGCAGGCGGTCGCCGCCTCTGCCACTAACCCGCTATCTTTGACAAAGATGTTGATGGCGCTGGAGACCGAGACATCAGTCCCCTCCAGCATGCGCGGACCACGATCTGACAGCATCCACGATCCCGCCGCGCCGCGCTCGACCAGTTTCAATACCTGAGCGGGTGATAACCCCAGCGACTGTGCCAGACTCAGCGCCTCCGCGGCTGCCACAATATGCACCGAGCAAAGGTGCTGATTGATCACTTTGATCCCCTGCCCCTCGCCAACCTCATCACCCACGATCGACACCGATCCCATGGATTTGAGTACTGGCTCAACAAAGGCAATGGCGGCAGGTGCGCCGGAAGCAAAAATCACTAACTCACCGGTGCTGGCGCGGGCGGTTCCGCCCGTGACCGGTGCATCCACGACCTGCGCACCGGCAGCAATCAGTGAAGAAGCCGCCTCACGCACCGCCTGCGGCCCAACAGTGGACATGATGACCCAGTGCTGACCAGCCACCTGCGGCAGCGCTTCCGCCACCAGCGCCTGCAGCTGCTGTGGTGTGGCGACCATCACCACGACCACATCCGCTTCAGGTGCTTCTGCAATGCGACTAACCGCCTCAATCCCCTGCGCCTGAGCACGCTGACGCGACGCTTCAAACACATCCACCCCAATTACCGCATGCTCTGCACGCTGAATCTGGCAAGCCATAGGAACGCCAATTGCCCCGGTGCCGACAAATATCACCTTCATGCTGTTCTCCTTTCGCGCTGTTATGCCAGCCAGACGCGAATCGCGCTGACCATCGCTTCTGTGGAAATGCCGTAGCGGTCGTGCAAAGTGGGCAGCGCGCCCGCATCCAGGAACTGATCTGGCAAGCCGATTTGACGAAACACGGGCATGACCTGCGCATGCATTAACGTGGTCGCCACCGCCTCACCTAAACCGCCAACCACGCTATGGTTCTCAACCACTACCACTAAACGCCCGGCACGCCGGCACTGGGTGATAATGGTTTCAGTGTCCAGAGGCTTAATGGTCGGCACGTGCAATACCGCAACATCGACGTTATCGGCTGCCAGCGCTTTTGCTGTCTCCAGTGCGCGCATTGTCATAATCCCACTGGAAATCAGCAGCACATCACGGCCATCACGCAGCAATTTGGCTTTGCCCAGTTCGAATTGATAATCGTATTCGTTCAGCACCAGCGGCACCTTACCGCGCAACAGACGCATATAAACCGGCCCCTGATGATCGGCTATTGCGGCAACGGCTTGTTCCGTGTCCAGCGCATCACAAGGATCAACAATGGTCATGCCCGGAATACCCCGCATCAGCGCGATATCTTCAGTGGCCTGATGGCTTGGGCCGTAGCCGGTGGTTAACCCCGGCAGCGCAGCGCAGATTTTCACATTCAGATGCTCTTCCGCGATCACCTGATGGATAAAGTCGTAGGCACGACGCGTGGCAAACACCGCATAGGTGGTAGCAAATGGCGACATGCCCTCCTTCGCCATGCCACCGGCTGCGCCCATTAACAGCTGCTCCGCCATGCCCATCTGGAAATGACGTTCTGGATAGGCCTGGGCGAAGATATGCAAATCGGTGTATTTTGACAGGTCGGCAGTCAACCCAACGATTGACGGCCGGGTCGCAGCGGCTTTGACCAGTGCATGACCAAAGGGCGCAGCAACCGTGGCTTGTCCTTCTGCGGCAATGGAGGCAATCATCGCCGACGTTGTCAGGCGTGGCTTTTTCTCTGTGGTGATGCTGCTCATTGCGTGGCCTCCTGAGCCTGATCGAGGATGGCGATGGCCTGTTGCCACTCGTCAGCATCCACACGAATAAAATGATTCTTTTCACGCGCTTCCAGGAATGGCACGCCTTTACCCATTAGCGTGTCCAGCAGAATGACGCGCGGCTTGGGTTCGTTTAACGCGCGTGCCCGATCAAATGCCTGCTTCACAGCAGCAATGTCATTGCCATCCACACGCTGTACATGCCAGCCAAACGCCTGCCACTTATCTGCCAGCGGTTCAAACCCCATGACCTTGCCAGAGGGGCCATCTGCCTGCTGCTGGTTGATATCCACCATGACGATCAAATTACTCAGTTGATGATGTGCCGCTCCCATCGCCGCTTCCCAGGTTGCCCCTTCATCCAGTTCGCCATCAGACATCGAGTTGTAAACAAAAGCCGGATTGCCTTTATGACGCAATGCCAATGCCATACCGACACCAATCGTCAGCCCCTGTCCGAGCGATCCACCTGAAATTTCCATGCCTGGCGTGTAGGTAGCCATGCCCGACATCGGTAAGCGACTATCATCAGATCCATACGTTTCCAACTCCTCCACAGGAATCACGCCCGCTTCAATCAACGCCGCATAAAGTGCAATCGCATAGTGGCCGTGGGACAGCAGGAAACGATCGCGGCCTTCCCATTCAGGTTCATCCGCGCGGTAATTCATCGCATGGCACCATGCCACAGCCAGCATATCAGCCAGTCCCAGAGCCTGGCCGATATAGCCTTGCCCCTGTACTTCGCCCATTTGCAACGCGTAGCGACGAATACGATAAGCGTGCTGTGACAGCCGCTGTGTAAGGCTCAATTCCGGTTCTGCAAGAGTCGTCATATCTGTTCCTGAAAGAAGAGAAAATCAGCAGAGCTGGCAAGCAGAAGAGCGATCTGTCATGGTGAAAGCTGCAGCGGATTCACGTGCCATTTTCACCTGCTTGCCGTTTAGCAGCAGATTACTCAGCCTTGACCTCTGCCGACAAAAGCAAAATATGCATCAACTGTTGAATGGGATTCACAAATGACATTATTAAAAAAAGCCCCACTTTCGCTGTTGCGCGCGTTTGAAGCCGCAGGCCGTACAGGAGCATTTACCACCGCAGCGCAAGAGTTAGATTTGTCGCCTAGCGCCATTAGTCATGCGATTCGTAAGCTGGAGGAGACGCTCGACACGCGCCTGTTTCAGCGCAGTACGCGCGAAATCATGCTAACCAAAGAAGGGGCAATCTTGCTGGAACACATCCAGCGGGGATTTGATGAGATGCAGCGTGGGCTTTCGCTCGTCACCGCTGATGAATCGCGACCACTGCGTCTGCACACCGCGCCAAGCTTTGCCCATCAGTGGCTATTACCCCGTCTCGGAAGCTTTATTGCCGCGCATCCACATATTGATCTGCGTCTTTCAGCCAGCACCGAATATGCGCGCTTTGAGCAGGATGACTATGATTTAGATATTGTTTATGGCGAGCCACGTCCTTCGCCTTACGAGAAAATCCCGCTGGCCGTGGAGGAGTTAACACCGCTTTGCTCACCAGAGATTGCCGCACGCATTCGCTGTCCGGAGGACCTCTATCACCAATCGTTGATTCAGTGCGATGTGCAACTCTACCAATGGAAGGGCTGGTTTGAAGCCAATCACCTGACGCCCCCGCGCCATTATGGTTTGCGCTTTGACCGCAGTTTTATGGCGATTGCCGCTGCCGTTGATGGTCTGGGGGTGGTGCTGGAATCCAAATTATTAGCAGAACGAGAGCTTGCCAGTGGGCGCTTAGTTTGTCCGCTGATTGAGACCACCCAGGAGATTCACTATATCGGCCATTACCTGGTGTTCCCACGGCATCAGCATCGCCACTTCGCGCTAGATAGCTTTAAAGATTGGCTACTTTCCCAGTTGAATCTGGCACAGCTTCGCTGATTGATAACGATCACAAATTCCGCGCCTAATAATGAAACAGGCCGCCAATGGCGACCTGTTTTTGTGAGCATGTTCACGCCATTTCAGGGTGAATGTTAGCGTGATGTGAAATGACGCAATTAGAAGTTAAATCCGAGCTGCAGCATGCCGCCCCAGGTATTATCGTCACCCACTGAACCAGCAAGATCCAGATGCACCGTGTTGTTAAACGGTGAAACGCCCAGACCTGCGGTAAACACATTGGCATCATTTGATTTCATATCCGCACGATAACCCGCGCGCAAAGCTAACCAATCCAGCACGCGATACTCGGCACCCACTCCCGCATATTGGCTGCTTTCTTCCGATTTGAAACGCTTGGTTTGCGTCAAATCAACATCGCCAGCCAGGGTGAACGCGCCGTAGTTCCAGGCCAGACCTGACGTGACCAGCGGACGGATTTGATAGGTATCGCGGTAGCCTTCCACTGTTTTGGTGTCAATGTCGCGTGAGATCAGGTTCTGCCCTGTCACACCCAACGTCCAATGCTCACCAAAGTCGGTCGCGATGCCTGCATCAATGTTGAAGCCGGTATCGGAACTGCGGTATTGGCTGTTATTGATATCACTTTTATCAAAGTTATAAATACTGGCGGTGTAGTTATACAGCCAGGTTTTTTGCAGCTTTGGTGTCACGCCCACAGAAACCGGATGGCCAGCGACATCAAATTCATGTGCAACGGAGACGCCATAATCGGTGACTAACGCCGCAAGGCCATTGCCGCTCGAACGCAGGTTATCCTGATCGCCAGGAACGGGGATCACCGTGCCGTTAGCCACACCGCGCAGATAGGTAATATCGCTATCCACAACGTTAGCCCGCACGCTGGCTGTACCGTACGCTTTGGTAATGAAGGCAAAAGGCAGCGTCTCATTCGGGACCGTAACAGCAAAAGCGACTCCCGCAGTACCGTGTGCTTTATCACCCTTTAAGTCATCCAGCTGATTAGCCATATCGCCAGCAGCGGCCTTTAATTCCGGATAACCTCTCAAATAGTCGGCAAACGTCAGGTTGTCGATCACCTCTTTATAGCGATCAACACTGTCCGTAATGTCATCAACTTTGTTAATTAATTTGTCTTTGTCGGTAACCTGTACACCGGCTGAAGGGAATATGACGCTGACGTTATCTTCAGGTTTGGCTTTGGTCATCAATGCCGGGTTAGCCAGCACCGCTGAACTCCAGGTTGACGAAGCGACGCCGGTGCCACCCATGGCATCGTTACGCGCGTCGTACCAGGTACCTGCTGCCAGAGCTGAAGAAGAAAGAAATACTGCATTCAAACCAACAAGATAAGCTACTTTTTTGTGCCTGAATAATGTCTTCACCATGAGCCTGCCATCACCTTTGAAATGTCACTGAATAACTCAGAAACGAAACAGTTTAGTTAGCCGCTATTCTGAACCCTGGCTAACGCATCATTGCTGTGAATTAAAAGGAAATAGCACTGCTGTTCGCAGAATTGGATACAACCACACCATTCTGCTGTTTAGTTATGCAGAAAAATGAACAAAGCCTAAATTGATGCCAGATATTACTTAAGGCCTTTTGAACCTTAGACGCTAACCCGGTGAGTTGCAAAGCAAAAATAGCGTGATAATTACGCTATATGACTGATCTGTTGGAGGGTCTGAAATGAGCAGTTTTATCAGCACAACAGGAAGGTTAAGTTAATTTATTGATTAACGAGATTTTTCCTGGACTTTAACCGGGTAAAAAGCAATCACAGCAGGGTAAAAGTTTGTGTGATAAAATAACATCGCCTGCAATCTGGAGAACACTTATGTCAAACCTCACGCCCGCCCAACTGCTTACTCAGGCAGAATCCCTTTGCCTTGAACGCGGCGTGCGCCTGACCACTCAACGCGCTGAAGTGCTGCGTTTAATGGCTGAGCAGAATGGTTCGATCAGTGCTTACGATCTGCTGGATCAACTTCGCATCAGCGAGCCACAGGCTAAACCTCCGACCATTTACCGCGCGCTGGATTTTCTGTTGGAGCAGGGTTTTATTCATCGTGTTGAATCGAATAACAGCTACGTGGTTTGCCATCATTTCGACGAGCCTGCGCATACTTCGGTGATGCTGGTGTGTGATGGTTGTGCGGCAGTCAGTGAAAAACACGCACACGGCGTAGAAAAGATTATTTCGGGATTGGCCGATCAGGCCGGATTCTCACTGCGCCACACAGTTATTGAAGCCCATGGTTTGTGCGAGAACTGCGCAGAAGTCGCAGCGTGCAATCATCACGATAGCTGCGATCACGATCATGAGATTGATACGAAAAAGAGAGTGAGAAAAGGGTGAGTGGCACTTCCTTGTGCCTTGCCGACGGGTGATCGGCGGGGTAGGAGCATCTTCCTTAATTTCGGTTACCAGCGGTAATCTTTATTGTGACTTTCCCAGTCTTTCACTTCACTTTCGGCCTGGTCTTTCGCATAGCCGTAACGTTCCTGAATTTTACCCACAAGCTGATCGCGTTTACCTTCGATGACCGTCATATCGTCATCCGTCAGCTTGCCCCACTTCTCTTTCATTTTCCCTTTAAACTGCTTCCAGTTACCGCTCGCTTCGTCTTTGTTCATCATAATCCTCCACATCATCCTGAGTGAGATGCGATGATCTCCTAATAAATCAGGAAATCACCCACACAACGCGCTACTCAATTGCGCTGTTTGAGATAATTATAGTAGCCAGATAGGATTACGCAAAAAATACAGAATAATCTGTAGGTTACGCTTCGCTTATTCAAACAGTGAACCAGCTGTCGTGACGCCAGTGACGTCGCCACATCCACCAGAGCGTCAAGCCGCGCAAGGCAAGAAACACCGTCACCGCCAGCCATAAGCCGTGATTACCGAGCCACGGGAGTGTCAGTAAGGCAAGCCCATAACCCACTGCCGCCATCACCATGCTGTTGCGCATTTCACGCCCACGCGTGGCGCCGATAAACATACCGTCCAGCAGATAACACCAGACACCGATCAGCGGCAGAATCACCTGCCAGCCAAGATAACGATCGGCCATCTCTCGCAGTGGCTCAAGCGAGGTGAGCAACGCCACAATTTGAGGGCCGGTTACCGCATAGATGGCGGCGAACGCCAGGGCAACGATACCGGCCTGACGGCAGGCAGCATGCCAAATCAGTAATAAGCGACTGCGATCTCGCGCTCCCACCGCTTCACCGGAGCAGGCCTCCACGGCATAGGCAAAACCATCCAGCGCATAGGCCGTAAACGTCAGGAACATCAGCAGTACGGCATTCACCGCAACAACATCTGGTCCTAAACGCGCGCCCAGCAAGGTGAGTGATGCGAAACAGATTTGCACCATAAGCGAACGCAGCATGATGTCGCGGTTGAGCCGGAACAGGCGTGCCGCATCACCACGCCAACTCTGTTTTAGCAGATTGAAAGAAATGCCACGCAACTTAAGCACACGTACCACCATCCATAACCCCACACCCAGCGTGACGTACTCTGCCACCGCCGTTGCCGCCGCCGCACCCGCAACGCCCCAGTGAAGCTTCAGCACAAACAGGAGATCGAGCAGGATATTCACCAGGTTACCGACAATGAGCAGCACCATCGGCGCTCGCGCATATTGCACGCCGAGCAACCAGCCTAAAATCACCAGATTGGCTAAGGTCGCCGGTGCGCTAAGCCAGCGAATGTTGATAAAAATTTGTGCCTGGTGCTGCACTTCCGGGCTGCCGCCCATTAATGAGGCTGCGACCAAACTGAAGGGCGCGCGCAGTAATAAAAACAGCACGCCCGCCACCAGGGCGATCAACAGAGGTTGCGTCAACGCCCGCGCCAGGGCGGTTTTATCGTTCGCGCCGAACGCCTGCGCAGTCAAACCCGTGGTGCTCATGCGCAGGAACAGCAACAACATAAAGATGAAACTGGTCGCCGTTGCACCTACCGCCACGCCACCGAGGTAAATGGGACTATCGAGATGGCCAATCACTGCCGTATCGACGACACCGAGCAGCGGAACGGTAATATTGGAGAGAATCATCGGCAGCGCCAGCCGCCACAATGCTTTATCTGAAGAGGAAAACAGCCGCATTCGCCCGTTCCATTGTTGCGCTGGCCAATCGGACCATTAACCGGCAATCAGCCTGAGGAGGAAAATCAGTGTATCAGACTGCGGTCAGTACAGTGACCAACCGCAGCGGGGGAATTCAACGAGAGATTAAAGCCATTCGCCGTTACGTACGATGCCCACAGCCAGACCTTCAACGGTCAGAGCCTGCTCACGGGTATCGACCACAATCGGCTGAAATTCGGTGTTTTCTGGCAGCAAATGCACAATAGCACCCTGCTTTTTCCAGCGCTTGACGGTCACTTCATCATCAATACGCGCCACCACAACCTGACCATTACGGACTTCCTGAGTTTTATGCACTGCAAGCAAGTCGCCATCCATAATCCCGATGTCTTTCATCGACATACCACTCACGCGCAGCAGGAAATCAGCGGTAGGTTTAAACAGATTGGCATCAACCTGATAGTGCGCTTCGATGTGCTCTTGCGCCAGCAGCGGCTCACCGGCGGCCACGCGACCGATCAGCGGTAACCCTTCGGAGACTTCTTCTTCCATTAGCAGGCGGATGCCGCGAGATGCGCCGGATACAATCTCGATGACGCCTTTACGCGCCAGTGCTTTCAGGTGTTCTTCCGCAGCATTGGGCGAGCGAAAACCCAGTTGCGCAGCAATTTCCGCACGCGTTGGCGGCATGCCGGTCTGGTTAATGTGGTCGCGAATCAGATCATAGACCTGTTGCTGCCTAGTGGTTAACGCTTTCATCCCGCCCCCTGGTTGTTTATACAGTCGCTGTGAGTATATACAGGTATTGGCGAAATGAAAACCAAAACAGAGGGAAAAATCAGCGGTTTGAAGATTCTGGAATACCTATCGCAAATGCGACCAGAGCAGCGCGATCCAGACAAACAGAGCCAGTAAAATAGCCAGCAATACCGCCGCTGAGCCCATATCTTTTGCTCGTCCGGCTAAAGGATGGCGCTCTTGCCCAATGCGATCCACTACCGCTTCGATGGCGCTATTCAGGATTTCAACGATGATCACCAGCACCACGGAGCCAATCATCAGCACACGGGAAATCGCATCAACATCCAGCCAGCAGGCCACCACAATCGCCACCAGTGCGGCAATGGCTTCCTGACGAAATGCGGCTTCATGTTGCCAGGCGGCGCGCAAGCCCTGCCAGGAATAACCGGCTGCATTCACTATTCTTTGAATACCGGTGACGTTATTTGCCATGCTTTGGAACCCTTGATGTGATTTGGCGTCAATATGTGGGCTGTCTGAGGTCGTGTAAGCCACAGATCTTCGTTGCACTTTCTGGTATGCTTGCCGCGCTTTGCTAACAAGAGGCTTTAAGTTGTCTATGTCAGGTTGGCGTAAACTTTATTACAAACTATTGAATTTACCACTCTCTTTTTTGGTAAAGAGTAAGGTCATTCCGACCGATCCTGTCTCAGAACACGGGATCGATCCGACGCGTCCAGTGATGTATGTTTTGCCTTATGATTCAAAGGCTGACCTGCTCACTCTCCGGGCGCAGTGCCTGAAACATGATCTGCCCGATCCGCTGGCTCCGCTGGAGATCGACGGCACGCTATTGCCGCGTCACGTGTTTATTCACGATGGCCCACGCGTATTCCCCTATTTCGTTGCCAATCCTGAGTCGGTGAAGCTATTCCACGACTACCTCGATTTGCACCGCAGTAATCCGGATCTCGACGTCCAGATGTTACCGGTTGCGGTCATGTTTGGTCGCGCGCCAGGACGTGAAATTCAGGGTGAAGATACGCCGCATCTGCGCATCCTTAATGGTGTAGAGAAATTCTTCGCCATTTTGTGGCACGGACGTGACAGCTTTGTGCGCTTCTCGCCAACCGTTTCCCTGCGCCAGATGGCGACGGAGCACGGCACCGATAAGTCGATTGCCCAGAAGCTGGCACGTGTGGCACGCATTCACTTCGCGCGTCAGCGTCTGGCTGCAGTCGGGCCACGTCTGCCCGCTCGTCAGGATCTGTTCAACAAGCTGTTGCAATCCAAAGCGATTGAAAAAGCGGTTGAAGATGAAGCGCGCAGCAAAAAAATCTCGCACGAGAAAGCCCAGCAGAATGCCGTTGAGATGATGGAAGAGGTCGCAGCGAACTTCTCGTATGAGGCCATTCGCGTCACAGACCGCGTGATGGGCTGGCTGTGGAGCCGTCTTTATCAGGGCATCAACGTCAACGGTGGCGAGCGTGTGCGTCAGCTGGCGCAAGATGGCCACGAAATTGTGTATGTGCCCTGCCATCGCAGTCACATGGACTATTTACTGCTCTCTTACGTGCTCTACCATCAGGGCCTTGTGCCGCCACACATCGCGGCCGGCATCAACCTGAACTTCTGGCCAGCAGGTCCGATTTTCCGTCGTCTGGGTGCTTTCTTTATCCGCCGTACCTTTAAGGGCAACAAACTCTATTCCACGGTGTTCCGTGAATACCTGGGCGAGTTGTTCAGCCGCGGATATTCAGTCGAGTATTTCGTTGAAGGCGGGCGCTCACGCACGGGCCGACTGCTGGATCCTAAAACCGGCACGCTGTCGATGACGTTGCAAGCCATGCTGCGTGGCGGTAGCCGCCCGATTACGTTCGTTCCAATCTACATCGGCTATGAACACGTCATGGAAGTGGGTACTTACGCCAAAGAGTTACGTGGTGCGGCCAAAGAGAAAGAAAGCTTCCTGCAGATGGTGCGTGGCTTACGTAAACTGCGCAATCTTGGTCAGGGCTACGTCAACTTCGGCGAACCCTTGCCGCTGATGAACTACCTGAACAAAAACGTGCCGGAATGGCGTGATGCGATCGATCCGATTGAGCCACTGCGTCCGGCATGGATGACGCCGACTGTGAATGACATCGCGGCACGTCTGATGGTGCGTATCAACGAAGCCGGTGCCGCCAATGCCATGAACCTGTGCGTCACCGCGTTGCTGGCTTCACGTCAGCGCTCTTTGACGCGTGAACAGTTGATTGAGCAACTGGAATGCTATACCCAGCTGCTGCGTAACGTGCCTTATTCGCCGGAAGCCACCGTGCCGGATATGACTGCCGAAGCGCTGCTTGATCACGCCATGGGCATGAATAAGTTCGAGACGGAAAAAGACAGCATTGGTGACATCATCATTCTGCCGCGCGAGCAGGCCGTCCTGATGACCTACTACCGCAACAACATCCACCATATGCTGGTCATGCCATCGCTGATTGCCGCTATTGTGCAGCAGCATCGTGAGATCAGTGAGGCGGAGTTGCTGCGTCAGGTAAGTCTGGTGTATCCGATGCTGAAGAGTGAGCTGTTCCTGCGCTGGGATAACGCAGAGCTGCCAGGCGTGCTGAATGCCCTCTGTGCTGAGATGGCGCGACAAGGCCTGATTACCGAGCATGATGGGCAGTTACGCATGAATCCAGTGCGTCACCGCTCGCTGCAATTGCTGGCTGCCGGTATCCGTGAAACGTTGCAGCGTTTTGCCATCACCTTCGCCATTCTGAGTGCCAAGCCGACGATCAACCGCGGCACGCTGGAGAAAGAGAGCCGCACGCTGGCACAGCGTTTGTCTGTGTTGCATGGCATTAACGCGCCAGAGTTCTTCGACAAAGCGGTATTTACCGCGCTGGTGCTGTCACTGCGTGATGAAGGCTACATCAGTGATTCAGGCGATGCCGATGCGGAACGCACCCACATTATGTGGCAGATGCTGGCAGAGCTGGTGACCGGTGATGTCCGTTTGACCATTGAAAGTGCGGTAGCTCACGAATAACGTCGGGCATAAAAAGCAGAAAGGCGACCCAACGGGTCGCCTTTTTTATCGCAGCAACCACTTAAAACAGGTCAATAAATGGCTGAGTATTGAGAAGTACGCCGATAAACAGCACCAGACCAACATAGTTATTATTCAGAAAGGCCTGGAAGCAAGGATCGCGTTCACGTTGAGCAATCAGCTTTTGTTGATACACAAAGAAGCCGCCCGCCACCAGCAGTGACCAGTAAAACGCACCGTTCAGATGCAACATCAGTCCGACTAACGCCATTAGCCCCAGCGTGGCCAGCTGCAATAAGCCGATGATCAACTTATCGAAACGACCGAACAGAATCGCCGTGGATTTCACGCCAATCTTCAGGTCATCATCACGATCAACCATCGCGTATTGCGTGTCGTAAGCCACCGTCCAGCAGATATTCGCGAAGAACACCAGCCAGCAAACAAGAGGTAAGGACTCACTAACTGCCGCCCAACCCATTGGAATCGCCCAGCCGAATGCCGCTCCCAATACCACCTGGGGTAAATGGGTGTAGCGCTTCATAAACGGATAGACCCATGCCAGTGCCAGGCCACCAAATGACAGCAAAATCGTCATACGGTTCATGGTCAGCACGAGCGCAAATGCCAGCAACCCGAGCACGACAAACAGGATTTTGGCCTCTTTCTCCGTCACCACGCCGCTCGCCAGCGGACGCGATGCGGTCCGTTTGACATGACCATCCACCTTACGGTCCGCATAATCATTGATCACGCAGCCCGCGGCACGCATCACAATGACGCCGAGCACAAATACCACCAGCACAGACAAAGGCGGCACCGCCATGCCTGATAACCACAGTGCCCACATTGTGGGCCACAGCAGCAACAGCGTGCCAATCGGTTTATCGATGCGCATCAGGCGCCGATAAGCCTGCCATTTGGTCATGGTTAAGGTTTTTTCCACAATCCTTTATCCTTGATTCAGCGCGCGGTACAACGGCGAGGCTGGTAAAAATAGTTCAGTTAGCAGCAGCGGTTTGCCTGATAAACGCAGGCGCGAGCGACGTCCCCACAGATCATCCACCTGACCGGGATCGATAAAATCGCGGCTCAGCGTCGAGGAGGCGAAAAGATAGCGCCCCAGCGGACGGGTGCCAAGATTTTGCAGCATCTGCTCCGGGCCATTCAACGTGCTTTCTGGCACCACGGTTCGCCCAATCAGCCAGGGTTCGCCATCGCCGCACAGCACGATTTCACGTAACCAAAAGCGCTCATCGGCGGGCAGGAATTCCGCTTCTGGCGCCATCTCGTCAGCGGTAATAAAGCTTTCGCGGATCAGTTCCACCGTCACCTGCTGGCAATGCTGCTCGAAACGACGCGTCATGGAGTCTTCCTCCAGCAACCAGTCAAGCAGAGGGGGTGAAAGCAAGGGGGAAGTGGCTGGCAGCCAATGCAGTGCGAGTAACTGGCGCAGCGCGTGATGCGACATCAGGACATCTCCGGAGAAAAAGTTGCCCTAGTTTAACGCAGAGAATCGGGCGTGGCACTGCTGGTTGTGCCACACCCGACAGAAGGGGGATTATTCGCGCTTTAAGCGATTGCTATTGGCTAACCACAGCGTGACCACCAAAATTAAAATCGCCGCTGAATAATAAAGCGTGTCGAACGGGTTTTTGTGGTCAACGATTATCAGACGAATGATTGCGGTGATGCCGATATAGATGAAATAACGCAGTGGAAAGTGATAGCCAGACTGGAAATACTTCACGATCAGCGCGATAAATTCAAAATAAAGAAAATAGATCACAATGCCTTCGATCAGCAGGTAGGACGACGCCTGCTCACCGGTGCTGAACAGCACATTGGCTAAATGGATTGTCTCTTTGCCAAGGAAGACCACCAGGATGACAGCCAGCGTCACCAAACCAATATTCAGAACCCATTGTAAAACTGAAGCAATAAGCTGCCCCATCGCTGATTTTGTTGTCATTTTTATGCGCCTCAAAGTACGGAAACTCTCTGAGACTATCATGCTGTAGTGTGATCGAAATCACAATATGCTACACATCAACATCCACACAGAGCGCGTCATAACGCCAGTATTCACAGTCACAGTCGATCACCCGTTTATGTTGATCGCGGTTGATGCGGGTAATCAGTAATCCGGGAGTGCCGCTGGCGACATTAAGTGCCGGTGCAGCGCGCGCCGGTAATGGGCCAGGAAGAATGGTAAAGCGTGCGCCGCCGTAACGAATGCCATAACGCTGATCGTAGAGGTCGGTGAGCGAGCGGGTTAGGTCTTCTTCCAGCAGGCCAGGAAAAAAGGCCGGATTGAGGTAATGCTCGACATACAACACCGCGCGGCCATCGATACGTCGCAGGCGGCGAATGCGAAATACGCTATCGCCTTCTAATAGCTGTAAGTGCCGCGCAATCACCAGCTGTGCCGGGACTTCCCGCGCCTCAATCACTTCAGTGAGGGCGATACGCCCTTGTTCGGCCGCCATGGCATGAAAGTGGCTGTGATGGGCCGGGTTATATACCAGCCTTGGCGGTGCGAGAAACCAGCCTCGACGCAATTCACGGTAAATAATGCCCTGCGCTTCCAGCAAGCCCAGCGCCTCACGCAAGGTAATGCGCGTGGTGGAATAGAATTCACTCAAACTGCGTTCTGCCGGTAAACGCCCGCTGGCAAATTCACCGTTTTCAATGCGTTCACTCAGCGCCGTAGCAATCACATCCACCGTTTTTGACGACATTTTTTAGCCTCATTTTGGGGCAATTCTGCACTATGACAGTTCGATGACTACAATATGACAGGCATATCCCACGCTTTCGCGCGCTGTATCCGCATGTGGAGCTGCGCGTCACACCACATTTCACCACCATGGTCATAAAACCTTCATCTGATCGGGCTACATTGGCTCGGTTCTTGCTGGACTAGACCAAGACGTCCCACAACTTACACCCGGAGCAATCGAGATGAAAGCGTTTATCTCCTCTGTAGTAGCCAGTGCCGTACTGCTTGCGCTGCCCGCCGCGCACGCCGCCGATAACGACCTTGCCGCGCTGGAAAAAGCCGCGCGTGCTGAGGGCCAGGTCAACAGCGTCGGTATGCCAGACAGCTGGGCGAACTGGAAAGACACATGGAATGACATCAACAGCAAATATGGCCTGAAGCATAGCGATACCGATATGTCATCGGCGCAGGAGCTGGCTAAATTTGATGCAGAGAAAGAGAACGCCAGCGCCGATATCGGTGATGTGGGCGCCGCGTTCGGTCCGGTCGCTGTGACCAAAGGTCTGGCACAACCGTACAAACCGACGCATTGGGATCAGATTCCGAGCTGGGCAAAAGATAGCGAAGGCAACTGGATGCTGGCTTACACCGGCACCATCGCCTTCCTGATCGACAAACAGCAGGTGAAAGATGCGCCACACAGCTGGGCCGATCTGAAGAAAGGTAAGTATGTGGTCACTATCGGTGATGTCGGCGTGGCTGCTCAGGCTGCTAACGGCGTTCTGGCCGCGAACTACGCATTGGGTGGTGATGAGAAGAACCTGAAGCCAGCGTTGAACTTCTTTGGCGAACTGGCCAAAGAGGGCCGTCTGGGCGTGACCGATCCGGTGATTGCCAACATCGAGAAAGGCGAAATTCAGGTTGCCGTGGTATGGGACTTCAACGGTCTGAATTACCGCGATCAGATCGACAAAAACCGCTATGAAGTGGTGATCCCGTCTGATGGCTCCGTGATTTCAGGCTATACCACCATTATCAACAAATACGCTAAGCACCCGAACGCCGCCAAACTGACGCGCGAATACATCCTGTCTGATGAAGGTCAGATCAACCTGGCGAAAGGTTATGCGCGTCCGATTCGTGCTGAACATTTGACCCTGCCAGCTGACGTACAGGCCAAACTGCTGCCGCAGTCTGAGTACAAAAATGCTCGCCCGATCAAAGATCAGGCTTCATGGGATAAGACGTCAAAAATGCTGCCGCGCCTGTGGCAAGAGAACGTGATTATCAATATGAAGCAGTAATTTGCACACACCCTGGCGGCGCGATGTCGCGCATCGATCTGTAGCGACAACGCTGCGCATCGATACGCAATACGTTGCGCCGCTATGCACAGTGCTCGCAATTTGAATGATGTAAGGAACGGGAATGAAGACAATCCTGGTGGTACTGGATGGCCTGAGCAATCAGGTGGCACAGCATGCGATGGGCTATCTGTTTGCCGAATGCAAACAGGGTAATGGCCAATACTACACGCTCACCTGCGAGCTGCCTTCGCTATCGCGTCCGCTATACGAGTGCATTCTGACCGGTATTCCGCCGGTAGAGAGCGGCATTATACATAACGGCGTCAATCGCCTGAGCAATCAGCGCAGCATCTTCCATTACGCCCGCGCCGCCGGTTTAACCACGGCCGCTGCCGCTTATCACTGGGTCAGTGAGCTGTATAACCAATCACCGTTCAACAATGCGCGTGATCGCCACACCGTCGCCCCCGATTTGCCGATCCAATATGGCCACTTTTACTGGGACGACAGTTATCCGGATTCCCACTTGTTTGAAGATGCGGAGAGCCTGCGTCTGAACCACGATCCGGACTTTTTACTGATTCACCCGATGAATATTGACGATGCCGGGCATAAACATGGCCTGTCATCGCCGCAATACCGCAACCGCGCACGAATGGCCGATGGCTATTTGTCACAGTGGATGCCCGGCTGGCTCGCCGCGGGCTATCAGGTGATCGTCACCGCCGACCACGGCATGAACGATGACCGTTCGCACGGCGGTATTTTACCGGAAGAGACGCAGGTGCCGCTGTTTGTGTTTGGTGCAGGCTTCTCACGTCAGCCCGATCTCGAACCGCAGCAGACCGAACTGTGCGGTATTGTCTGCACGCTGCTCGGCATTGAACACGACAAACCCGTGTGCCACGGTTTGCTGGCGGGGCCGCGTTAATGAAGGGCAAAACCCTCGCCACACTGTTACTGCTGCCGTTCGCCTTTTTCTGGGTCGCCTTCCAGCTCGCGCCGCTGTTGTGGATTGCCATTAACAGCTTCTGGAGCGACATGAACGAGCGCTGGGGTATCGATAACTATACCGATATCCTCACTTCGCCGTTTTATCTGCAGGCATTTCGCCTGTCGCTGGATATCTCCATCTGGTCGAGCATTTACGGCCTGCTGATTTCGCTGTTTGCCGGCTATTCCCTGCATCAGTTGGGCAGCGGTCGTTTTCAGCGCTTCCTGATGTCCTTCACCAACATGACCAGTAACTTCGCCGGCGTGCCGCTGGCGTTTGCCTTCGTGATTCTGCTGGGCATGAATGGTTGTCTGACGCTGCTGCTGCGCCACTTCGGCATGCTGGAAGGATTCAAACTGTTCTCGCGTGACGGCATGGTGCTGGTTTACACCTGGTTCCAGATCCCACTTGGCATTCTGCTGCTCTATCCGGCGTTTGATGGCTTACGCAAAGATTGGGAAGAGTCAGCCGCGCTGCTCGGTGCCAGCCGCTGGCGTTACTGGTGGCATATTGGTTTGCCCATCCTGTTCCCGGCGCTGTTAGGGACTTTCGTCATCCTGCTGGCCAATGCCCTGGGCGCTTACGCCACCATTTATGCGCTGACCACCGGTAACTTTAACGTGGTGCCAGTGCGAATTGCTGCGCTGGTGTCGGGCGATATCTCGCTCGATCCGAATACCGGCGGTGCGCTGGCAATGTTGCTGGTGTTCATTATGGCGCTGATTACCGTGGTGCAGCAGTATCTGGTGCGCCGCAGTTATCTCAACGCGAAATCACAGGAGTAGAACGTGTCTCGCGCGGAAAAAATTTATCATCGCCTGATTATCTGGCTGCTGCTGATCATCCTCGCCGCCCCGCTGCTGGCGACACTGCTGTACGGCATATCCACCGACTGGAGTTACACTATTCTGCCGCAGGGCTTCACACTTAAGTGGCTTATCGCACTGTGGAGCGATCCGCGTTTCCTGACGGCGCTCGGTCATTCGCTGCTGATTTGCTTTGGTGCGCTGTTGTTCTCGCTGGTGCTGGTGCTGCCTGCGATGTTTGTAATCGCTTACTATTATCCGAAGCTGGATGCGGTGATGAACGTGCTGATTCTGATGCCGTTTGCCGTACCGCCGGTGGTGTCATCCGTTGGCCTGCTGCAGCTTTACTCGTCATCACCGCTGATGATCACCGGCACGCCGTGGATTCTGGTCGGCTGTTATTTCACCATCGCGCTGCCGTTTATCTACCGCGCCATTGCCAACAATATGCAGGCGATCAACCTGAAAGAGCTGATCGATGCGTCTCATCTGCTGGGTGCCAGCACCTGGCAGGCAGCACTGTTTGTGGTGTTGCCCAACCTGCGCAAAGGCGTGTTTATCGCGGTGCTGCTCTCTTTCTCTTTCCTGATAGGTGAGTTTGTGTTCGCTAACCTGTTAGTCGGCACCCGCTATGAAACCTTGCAGGTGTATCTCTACAATATGCGTAACGGCAGCGGCCACTTTACCAGTGCGCTGGTGATCTCCTATTTTGCTGTCGTCCTGCTGGTCACCTGGCTGGCGAATGCCCTCAATCCTGAACGAGGCTGACCATGAGTTATCTGAACGTCACCCAGCTGAACAAAAGCTACGGCCCCACCAGCATCTTTGAAAATATCGATTTCAGCGCCGATGAAGGCGAGTTTGTCACCCTGCTCGGCCCGAGCGGTTGCGGCAAATCGACGCTGCTGCGCTGCATCGCCGGTTTGACCGATGTCGATAGCGGCAAAATTCTGCTGCAGGATCAGGATATCGTGCCGCTGCCACCGCAGAAACGTACCATCGGCATGGTGTTTCAGAGCTACGCACTGTTCCCCAACATGACGGTGGAGAAGAACGTGGCGTTTGGCCTGAAAATGCAGAAACTGCCAGGCGGCGATATTCAGAAACGCGTAATGGAAGCGCTGGCACTGGTCGAACTGACGGATTTTGCCCGCCGTTATCCGCACCAGCTTTCTGGCGGACAATGCCAGCGTGTTGCCTTAGCGCGCTCCCTGGTGACGCGCCCTCGTTTGCTGTTGCTGGATGAGCCGCTCTCCGCACTGGATGCGCGTATCCGCCGCCATCTGCGCGAACAGATCCGCAACATTCAGCAGGAGTTAAAGCTCACCACGATTTTCGTTACCCACGATCAGGAAGAGGCGCTGACGCTGTCGGATCGTATCGTGCTGATGAACCGTGGCAAGATCGTGCAAAACGGCAACGCTGAAGCACTCTACACGCAACCAGCCGACCTGTTTGCCGCCGGGTTTATCGGCAACTACAACCTGCTGAGTGCGGAGCAGGCAACGCAGCTCACCGGCCAGACATTCACGGGCCAGGTAGCGATCCGACCTGAGTCAATCCGCTTGAGTGCACCGCAGGATGGCATTCCGGCCACTATTCTCAGTCACAGC
This sequence comes from Pantoea sp. SM3, assembly GCF_000963995.1. NCBI lineage: Bacteria > Pseudomonadati > Pseudomonadota > Gammaproteobacteria > Enterobacterales > Erwiniaceae > Pantoea > Pantoea sp. SM3. The sequence goes on along the minus strand of NZ_JZRD01000024.1, from coordinate 64,150 downwards.
CTGCTGGGTAATGTCATTCGCTATCGCGTCGTGGCGAATAGCGTGGAGTTATCCGTCGATGTGCTGAACCGCAGCGTGGCAGATTTGCACCCATCTGGCATGCAAATTGGTCTACAGTTAGAAATGTCGACGTTGCGCCAGGTCGCTTAAATTTAACGAAAAATGGGCCACGCAACGCGGCAGCATTCAGCGTTAATGCAGCCTGTTCATCGTTGTCGAGGCGGCCTTTAGGCTGCCTGTGGTCGCGCTAAGGTGCGCCCGGCACTTCGGTACTGACCCACAGGCTTGCAGTTGGTGCAATGAAAGTCTGAGGATAAGGAACCGCCCGACGTGTTGACCCTGCTCAATCTATTATCTGCTGTGGCCCTGCTGGTGTGGGGCACGCACATTGTGCGCACCGGTATCATGCGCGTGTACGGCGCCGATTTGCGGCGGGTGCTCAGCCGCAGCGTGGAAAAGAAGCCAATGGCGTTTCTCGCCGGGATTGGCGTCACCGCGCTGGTGCAGAGCAGCAATGCCACCACCCTGCTCGTCACCTCGTTTGTCGCACAGAATCTGGTGAGCCTGACGCCTGCGCTGGTGGTGGTGCTCGGTGCCGATGTCGGTACCGCCATCATGGCGCGTATCCTGACCTTCGATCTCTCCTGGCTATCGCCGCTCTTCATCTTCTTTGGTGTGGTGTTCTTCCTCAGCCGTAAGCAGACGCGGGCCGGACAAATGGGGCGCGCCGCGATTGGTCTTGGATTGATTCTGCTGGCCTTGCAACTGATTGTCGCCGCCGCCAAACCCATCACTCAAGCGGCAGGTGTGCAGGTTTTATTCTCCACGCTGACTGGCGATGTCATGTTAGATGCACTGCTGGGTGCCGTATTCGCGATCATCAGCTACTCCAGTCTTGCTGCTGTACTGATCACCGCCACGCTCACGGCCACCGGGGTCATCTCGTTCAAAGTCGCGCTGTGCCTGGTGATTGGCGCCAATCTCGGCAGTGGTTTACTGGCGATGATCAATGCCAGCGGTTCCAATGCTGCAGGTAAACGCGTGGCACTCGGCAGCTTGCTGTTCAAATTGATCGGTAGCCTGGTTATTTTGCCTTTCGTCGATTTCATCGCTGATGTGCTCGATAAGTTGCCGGTGAATGACGAGGAGTTGGTGATCTTCTTCCACGTGTTTTACAACCTGCTTCGTTGTCTGGTGATGGTGCCATTTACCGGTCCCATGGCGAGCTTGTGCCGACGCATGATTGCCGATGACCCAGAAAACCAGGTTCACTTAAAGCCCAGGCATCTTGATAGCAGCGCACTGGATACGCCGGCATTGGCACTGGCGAACGCATCGCGGGAAACGCTCCGTATAGGCGATGTGGTTGAACAGATGATGGAGTCATTCAACAAAGTGGTTCACGGTGAGCTACGAGAAGAGCGTGTGGTGCGGCGGTTGGATGATGATGTTGACGTGCTGTATACCGCTATCAAACTCTATCTTGCACGCATGCCGAAAGAAGATTTGCCAGAAGAGGATTCACGTCGCTGGGCAGAGATTATTGAGATGGCGCTCAACCTGGAGCAAGCGGGCGATATCATCGAGCGCATGTGCGCAGATGTGGCCGATAAGTCATTGCAGGCCCGGCGCGCATTCTCCGCCGAAGGATTAGGAGAGTTAAATACTTTGCAGGAGCAGGTGCTGAATAATTTACGCCTGAGTCTGTCGGTATTTTTGTCTAAAGACCTCACCAGCGCCAAACGCCTGCGCCGTTCCAAACACCGCTTCCGCATCCTGATTCGCCGCTTCTCTCATGCACACGTTGAGCGCTTACATCAACAGAATGTGCAGAGCATCGAAACCAGTTCCCTGCATTTAGGGCTGCTGGGGGATATGAAGCGTCTGAACTCGCTATTCTGTGCAGTGGCGTATACGGTGCTGGATCAGCCGGATGATGAGCGGGATGAGGATTAACCAACAGCCTGGCATGACTGCGATGATCAACGGCTGCGGGATTCAGCCACATCGTCATACAGGCGCGACCAACCAGCGGTGCTATTCGGTCAGGTCGCCATCAATGGCAACCTGCCGTGCGGATAGGTAGATTTTATAGGGTGCGCATTGCGGCGCACCTGGAAAATCTTACGACAGCAAAGTGAACGCAATCATCCCGACAATGGCACCGGTGGTACCAAGAATGGTTTCCATCAGCGTCCAGGTTTTCAGCGTTTCACCTTCAGTGGCGCCCGTGAAACGGCCAAACAGCCAGAAACCGGCATCGTTGACGTGACTAATAATGATGGAGCCACCCCCGATGCAGATCGACAGCGCCGCCAGCTGCGCGCCGCTGTAGTGCAGCGGTTCAATCACCGGCATGACCAGGCCCACAGTCGTCAGACAGGCCACGGTCGCCGAGCCCTGAATCACACGGATCGCACCAGAGAGGATAAAGCACGCCAGCGCAATCGGCATCCCGGCGCCAGTGAGCGCATGGCCCAATACCGGACCGACGCCAGAATCCACCAGCACCTGCTTGAACACACCGCCCGCACCGATCACCAGCAGAATAATGCCGGCTGGTTGCAGTGCGCTGCCGCACACTTGCATCACCTTTTCTTTGTCCATCCCCTGGCGATAGGCCAGACCGTAAATCGCCACCAGACACGCCAGCAGAATCGCTGTAAACGGATGGCCGATAAACTCCAGCCACTCATAGAGACGTGAATCCGGTGTGGTGAAGCGCGCGCCAATGGTTTTCAAACCCACCAGCAGCAGCGGGAACAGGATCAGCGCCAGGCTGAAGCCAAACGATGGCAGTTTACCCTCTTCAATTTCAGGCTGATGGTCTTCTGGCGGCGCACTGAAGCTGACGTGACGGGCAATAAAGTTACCAAACAGCGGACCCGCAATCAGCATACCGGGAATCGCCGCACACAGGCCAAGCAGGATCATCCAGCCAAAATCAGCGTGCATCTGGGAAGCCAGCAGCATCGGGGCCGGTCCCGGCAGCAGAAACGCCGCTGAGGCCGCCACACCGGCAAACAGTGGAATGACCAACTTCACTAAGTTGCCATGGGTACGACGCGCCACGGCAAAAGCGATGCTAATCAGCAAGACCACCGCCACTTCAAAGAACAGCGGCAGCGCGCAGATCAATCCGGCAATCCCCATCGCGTAATGCGCCCGGTTTTCACCAAAGGCTTTCAGCATGCGGATAGCGATTTGATCGACTGCGCCGGTTTCATGCAGGATTTTGCCGAACATCGCGCCCAATGCCACCACGATGGCGAGAAATCCGAGCGTTCCGCCCATGCCTTTTTGCATGGTGTCAGCAATTTTATCCAGCGGCATGCCAGAGAACAGACCGGCACCAATTGAGACTAACATCAGGGCGACAAAGGCGTGCATACGCGCTTTCATCACCAAAAACAGCAGCAGCAGGACGGAGCCTGCTGCAGTTAACACCAGCGTTGCGGTACTCATCACTAACCCTTGTTGATTGCTTCCTCGATGGTCGCAACCGTGGCCGCAACGACTTCATCCAGTGAATGATTAATATCAACCACCAGTACATCGGGCTCGTCAGCCCCAGGCTCTTGCAAGGTCTCAAACTGCGTCACCAGCATCTGCGGCTTAAAGAAGTGACCTTTACGTGCTTTCAGACGCGATTCGATGGTTTCGAAATCGCCCTTCAGATAGATGAATTTCAGGTTTTGGTTGCCCTGCCGCAGGATATCGCGGTAGGACTTTTTCAGCGCCGAGCAGACGATAATCGAAATAGCCTGGGTGCGCTGCATGGCGAACGCGGCATCGTTTAGCGCCTGCAGCCACGGCTGGCGATCGTTATCATCCAGCGGATGACCGTCGGCCATTTTCATGATGTTGCTGCGCGGATGGAGGAAATCGCCATCCAGAAATGCCGTGCTCAACTGATGAGAAACCTGATTAGCGACGGCAGACTTTCCGCTGCCGGAAACGCCCATCAGGATAAAGACGTGGTGCGATGGAGATGGCGTGGTCATGGTTTTGCGCTCCGGCAGTTTGCCTGCCAATGTTACCGATAACAAATTTGATTATCATTGTCCGAGCCCACTGCGGGACTGGCAACCCTTGTTAGGTGGAAAAGCACGAAAGTGTGAACTGACTCAAATAATCGCCAAAATCAGATGCTGCCACCTTCAGCAATTTCAAACCCGACATCCAGCGGCTCGATCACGCTGCGATCACCACCGATACGCGCCAGCAGCATCGCGGCGGATTCACGTCCCATGCGCTCACGCGGCGTAAGCACTGTGGCCAGACGCGGCGTGACCACTTGCGTAATGTCGTGGCCATGAAATCCGGCAATCGCCATCTGTGCGGGGACATGTAAGCCCTGACGCTGACACTCAAACATCGCGCCGACCGCCAGGTCATCGTTGGTACAAAACAGGCTGTCGGTTTCGGGATAGCGTTTCTGCGCCTCACGCAGCAGCTGCGCGCCGGCACTGAAGGAGGAAGCATCTTCCATCATCACACTGTGCGGGGTGAGCCCGGCTTCACGCATCGCCTTTTCGTAGCCCTGCTGTTTTTGCAGGGTACGCTCATCAAGACGTGCGCCAAGGTAAACGGTGTGGCGGTGGCCTTTTTTCAGAATAGCATGCGTCATCTGGCGCGCCGCTTCGACGTTATCGAAGCCCACCGCCATATCAAGGCACGGCGTCACCGAATCCATCATCTCAATCACCGGAATGCCGGCCACTTCCAGCATGCGCAGCGTGCCGGGCGTGTGGGTGCGTTCGGTCAGGATCACGCCATCGATGTTCCAGCCCAGTAGCGAACGCAGCTGTAGCTCCTCTTTATCAGCGTTATAGCCAAAGTGCGCCACCAGCGTTTGATAACCGGCTTCATCCGTCACGGTTTCAATGCCGCGTAACACATCGGCGAACACCTGGTTGGTGAGCGAGGGCAACAGTACGCCGATAGCGCGACTGGTCGCATTAGAGAGCATATCGGGGGCACGATTGGGGATATAACCAAGTTCATCCAGTGCTACGGCGATCTTATCGCGCAGCGCCGCAGAGACCTGATCGGGGTTTCGCAGGTAGCGACTGACGGTCATTTTTGTGATGCCGACGCGATCGGCAACGTCCTGTAGTACCGGCCTTTTCTTCTTCATCGTATGCGCCTGAGGTCAGAGATAAGATGAGTCTATCATTTTTTTGTCAATTTCAGGCTTTGCGGAAAACCATGGATTCTCGCTCTGACTTTGTGCACATCGATACGCACCCGACGAAAAAGTGGGCAAAAAAATGCAAGGTCGCCATAGAGGGCAACCTTGCACGTTTTATTGACAAGCTGTTACACCGGCGGCAGATCAAACAGCAGAATCTCTGCATCGCTGTCAGCGTTGATGGTCAGCGCGCTTTCATCCCAGATCGCCAGCGCATCACTGGTACCGACCTGTTCGCCATTCACGCTCACCAGGCCTTTTACCACCTGAATCCACACACGACGACCCGCTTCAACAGTCACCGCGTCGGCTTCGCCCTTAGCAAACACCCAGCGCGACAGGGTCATGTCCTGGAACACTTTAAGTGATCCTTCACGCTCATCCGGTGACAGGACAAACTGGCGACCTTTCACATCCCCGAAACGGCGCTGCGCATAGCGTGGCTCAATGCCTTTGCGCTCTGGAATGATCCAAATCTGATACAGATGCAGCGGATCTTTGTCACTGGCGTTGTACTCTGAATGGCGCACGCCAGTACCGGCGCTCATGATCTGGAACTCACCTGCCGGGATCTGCTCTTTGTTGCCCATGCTGTCCTGATGCTCCACGGTGCCAGACAGCACATAGGTCAGGATCTCCATGTCTTTATGCGGATGAGTACCAAAACCCTGGCCACCATCAATCACGTCTTCGTTGATAACGCGCAACGCGGAGAAGCCCATAAAGTTGGCATCGTAATAGTCCGCGAAGGAAAAGGTGTGCCAGCTATCGAGCCAACCGTGATTGGCGTGGCCGCGTTGTTCTGCTTTACGTACGTAGATCATGTTCAATTCTCCTCAATGTTTTTTACAGTGTGTGCCTGAGGGAGATTGATTGATAGCTGAAAAACTTCACGCCTCTGTTCAAAAATGCTGAACGTTTTAAGGAGGATTGCACAGGAGAGATGAAGGAGGTAAATCGCAGGCAAAAAAAAAGCCAGCACCCGAGCTGGCTAAGAAACACTGGAAGCAATGTGAGCAATGTCGTGCTTACCCGGTAGTCAGGAGACGTTTCCGAGTCCGCATGACAATAATAATCATTATCATTCGCGTCTGTAAACCCCTTTTGAGAATTATTTTCGGTTGACGGTTCGCGAGAATTCCTTGATGTTAAAGGGGATTTTATTCACTTTGCACAAGGAGTCGCTTTATGAGTCAGATCGTCATTCGCCACGTAATCCCTGAAGATGCTGCGGCACTAACACGTCTCTATAGCCAACCGGAGACGCAGGCGAACACGTTACAGCTACCACATCAATCGCCAAAGCTATGGCAGGAGCGCCTTAGTAATACGCGTCCGGGTGTGCATATGCTAGTGGCAATGATTGACGATCAACTGGCTGGGCAAATCACGCTAGAAGTGCAATCTGTCGCACGACGTCGCCACGCCGCTACCTTTGGCATGGGCGTCGATCCCGCCTTTCACCGTCGCGGCGTAGGCTCGGCGCTCATGGCCGCGATGATTGACCTGTGCGACAACTGGCTACAGGTGACGCGTATTGAGCTGACGGTGTTTGCCGATAATCATAAAGCGATTGGGCTGTATCAGAAGTTTGGCTTTGAGATTGAAGGCACCGCGAAGCGTTTTGCGATGCGAGACGGTGAGATGATTGATACGCACTACATGGCGCGACTGAAATAACCGCTAATCAGTAGAAGCGCCCTCAAGCATATTAAAGCGCCACGACGGACAATAAGACTCGTCGCGGCGCCTTTTTATTCGAACTTAATACCCAGCACTCAAATCATCCACCGAACGCGGATCCGAAGCGCCATAACGCATGCCATCCGGCCCAATCATGATGCTCTGGGTGCTGCCCATCGCTGGCATCACTTTCACATGCTGACCTTTGGCTTCCAGCAAACGCAGCGTATCCGGGCTGAAGCCTTTCTCTACGCGCAACTGATCTGGCAACCACTGATGGTGGAAACGCGGCGCATTGGTCGCTTCCGCTACGTTCATACCAAAATCGATGCTGTTCACCACCATTTGCAGCACAGTGGTGATAATACGGCTGCCACCTGGGCTGCCCGTCACCAACCAGGTTTTGCCATCTTTGGCGATGATAGTCGGTGACATCGATGACAATGGACGTTTAGCCGGTTGCACGGCATTCGCCTCGCCGCCCACTAAACCATAAACGTTTGGTGTGCCCGGCTTAGCGGAGAAGTCATCCATTTCGTTGTTCATCAGGATACCGCTCTGTCCGGCGACAATGCCGCTACCGAAATAGGTGTTCAGCGTGTAGGTCACGGCGACCGCATTACCGTCTTTATCCACCACCGAGAAGTGCGTAGTCTGGTTGCTTTCGTACGGCTCAAGCTTACCCGGTTTGATTTCGCTGGAAGGACGCGCTTTGTTGACGTCAATCTGCTGCGCCAGGGTTTTGGCGTAGGCTTTGCTGGTCAATGCTTGCTGCGGCACTTTGACGAAATCCGGATCGCCCAGGTATTCCGAGCGGTCGGCATAAGCGTACTTCTCAGCTTCCGCCATCACCTGCATTGCATCAGCGCTGCCAAAGCCCCACTTCGCCAGATCGAAGTTCTCCAGGATGTTGAGGATCTGCACGATGTGAATCCCACCTGAAGACGGTGGCGGCATTGAGAACACTTCGTAGCCGCGATAGGTGCCGCTGACCGGTTTGCGCTCTACCGCACGATAGGCGGCCAAATCCGGTTTGCCAATCAATCCGCCATGCTGTGCCATTTCTCCGGCGATCTCATCGGCAATCTTGCCTTTGTAGAAGGCATCCGGCCCTTGTTGAGCAATGAGCTGCAGACTGTGCGCGAGGTTTTTCTGCACCAGACGCTCACCTTTTTGATACGGCTTGCCGTCTGCCTTGTAGAAAATCGCCCGGCTGTTGTCGTGATTGATCAACGTCTCTTTGCCGTAGGTCGCCAAATCGTCCGCCAGCGCATCGTTAACGATGATGCCCTCACGCGCCAGTTTAATCGCTGGAGCCAGCAGTTTACTCAGCGGCAGCGTACCGTATTTTTGTGCCGCCAGCGCAAAACCAGCAACCGTACCCGGCGTGCCCGAGGCTAAATGGGACGTGAGCGACAGTTTAGGGTCAGCATTACCCTGCTTATCGAGGAACATATCGCGTGAGGCACGCGCCGGCGCCATTTCACGAAAATCGATCGCCGTGGTGCGTCCCGATGCGGTTCGCAGCATCATAAAGCCACCACCGCCGAGATTACCGGCTTGTGGATGCGTGACGGCTAATGCGAAGCCCACTGCAACGGCCGCATCCACGGCATTACCGCCCTGCTTCAGAATATCGACGCCGACCTGGGTGGCCATCGCATCCACCGACGCCACCATACCGTGCTGCGCCTTCACCGGATGGAAGGTGTCACTGTCCACGCCGTATGACACCGGTGGCGCGCTGGCGGGTGCGGCAAATGCCCCCTGTACCACCGTAAAACTCATTAATAATGCCCAGCCAACCTGGCGCACACTGCCCTTTAGTCTCATTTGCGATCTTCCTTTGCGGTTATTTACATTTGTTATTTTTTGATGCAAGTGTTTGCAAACACGATAAAAAGCGTAGCAGTAAGCCAAATTCGGCGCACTCCTGGTTCAGGACTTTGTGACATCGCATAAACTTATGACAGCAGCCCTTGTTGCCATACTGATGACAACAGCACACAGCAGGCTGCATTAATGGAGGAAGACCATGAAAAAATGGCTAATCGTTATCGCTGCGTTGCTACCCTTAAGCAGCATGGCAAATATGCTGAACAGCACAAATGACCCGAATAAGCCTGGCTACAACCCGAGCCAGCAGCGCATGCAAACGCAGATGCAGGTTCAGCAACAGCAGCAGCAGCAAAAACTGCGTCAGGATCAGCAGCAGCAGAATCAGGAATTACAGCGGAAAATGCAGGAGCGAAGGGATAGCGCCCAGCAGCGCGTGATTCAGCAACAGCCGGGCCAGCAGCAAAACCAGAATTAGCGGAAGTCGGGACCGATAATGTCGATGCGGTCAGTACAGATGGCATCGACGCCCCAATTCAGCAGCTCGCGCGCCCGCGCGGGCTGATTGACTGTGTACACCAGAATGTGCAATCCGGCGGCTTTCAGCTGCGCGGTGCGTTCGGCATCCAGCAATTTATGATTGAGGTGGATAGAAACGCAGCCCAGTGCGCGGGTCAGCGCCAGCCAGTCCTCGTGCCACTCATCGAGGAGCAGTCCGCGTGGCAATTCAGGCGCCGCCTGCATCGCTGCTCCTAAGGCTTCATAAGAGAAGGAAGAGAGCAACGGCGCGGTTTGCCCCTGCCACAGTTCACGTGCGGCTAAAGCGACATCGCGTCCGGTTTCCACCTCTTTGCCAGTGGTCGGTTTGATCTCAATGTTCGCCATCATCTGATGCTGGCGACAGCGATCGGCCACGTCACGCAGCAGCGCCAGCGGCTCGCCTTCATACTCGCGGCTGTACCAACTGCCTGCATCCAGCTGCGATAACTTACTCCATGAGAGATCGCCCGCCACACCCCAGCCGTTGCTGGTGCGATCCAGCGTATCGTCATGCAACAGGAACACCTGTTTATCATCCGACAGCTTGGCATCAAACTCGATCATGGTATGACCGTACTGCGCGCCAACATCAATCGCCGCCAGGGTATTTTCCGGTGCCAGCTTACCGCCGCCGCGATGGGCGACGATCTGCGGGTATGGCCAATTTTCTACACTCATTCCAGACGCTTTCCATGGGTTGAATCGAAGAAGTGTAACGCATCTGGCGGCAGATGCAGCCACAAGGTGCTGCCGGATGCGGGACGCTCGCTGTGCGGCAAACGCACCACCAGACGGGTATTGCCGATGCGGCCGTGCGCGAGGTTATCCGCACCCAGCATCTCCAGCGTATCCACCACTAAAGGAATGCCACCCGCGGCTTGCGAGCTGAGCACCAGATGCTCAGGGCGAATACCCAACGTAAGGGGACGATTCGCCCACTTCGCTTTGCTTTCACCCAATGGCAGGCTATTAAGCGCATCGAGCGTAAAGCGCGTGCCGTCGCTGTTGATTTGGCCTGGCAGCAGGTTCATTGCGGGCGCACCGATAAACGATGCCACAAACTGGCTCGCCGGACGCTCATAAACTTCCACCGGGGTGCCCACTTGCTCGACCACCCCTTTGTTCATCACCATCACACGCTGGGCCAACGTCATCGCTTCCACCTGATCGTGTGTCACATACAGACTGGTGGTTTTCAGGCGGCGGTGCAGTTGTTGCAGTTCAAGACGCATCTGCACACGCAGACGCGCATCGAGGTTCGATAATGGCTCATCAAACAGGAATACCGCCGGTTCACGCACAATCGCACGGCCCATCGCCACACGCTGACGTTGACCGCCCGACAGCTCACGTGGACGACGAGCCAGCAGGTGATCCAGTTCCAGACTGCGCGCGGCTTCCATTACGCGTTGATCGATCTGCTCTTTGCCCATGCCGCGAATCTTCAGGCCATAGGCCATATTCTCGCCCACGGTCATATGTGGATAGAGCGCGTAGTTCTGGAACACCATGGCGATACCGCGATCTTTCGGTTCCATGTTAGTGACACGCTTATCGTCGATATAGATATCGCCCGAGGTCACACGTTCCAGGCCCGCGACCATGCGCAGCAGTGTCGATTTACCACAGCCCGAAGGGCCGACCATCACCATAAACTCGCCATCGTTGATGGTGATATTCAGCGGCTGAATGATCTGATTTTTGCCGTCATACGATTTGGTGACGGTCTGAAGGGTTACGCCTGCCATTTATTTATCACTCTCCACCAGGCCACGCACAAAGGCACGTTGCATCACGAGGACCACCACCACCGGTGGGATCAGGGTTAATAACATTGCCGCCATCACTTCGTTCCACTGCGTTGGCCCACCGCTGGTGTTGATCATACTTTTCACCCCGGCAACCGCCGTGCTCAGGCTCGGATCGTTAATGATCAACAGCGGCCATAAATACTGGTTCCAGCCGTAGATAAAGGTGATCACGAACAGTGCGGCAAGGTTGGTCTTTGACAGCGGTAAGACGATATCCCAGAAGAAGCGCATCGGGCTGGCACCATCAATACGCGCCGCTTCAATCAGCTCATCCGGCAGCGACATAAAGAACTGGCGGAACAGGAAAGTTGCGGTTGCCGAAGCCATTAGCGGCAGGGTTAAGCCACTGTAGCTGTCGAGCATGTTCAGGTTTGAAATCACTTCCACCGTGGGGAAGATACGCACTTCCACCGGCAGCATCAGGGTGATGAAGATCAGCCAGAAGAACAGTGAGCGCAACGGGAAGCGAAACCACACCAGTGCAAACGCGGAGAGCATCGATACCGCGATTTTGCCCACCGTGATGCCGAGCGCCATGATCAGGCTGTTGAGCATCATCATGCCAAAGGCCGGACCGCTACCGTTAACGCCTTGGGTCCAGATGCGTGAAATGTTGTCCCACAGATGCGTGCCGGGCACTAAGGTCATTGGCACCTGATACACCGCTTCATTATCCAGCGTCGCGGCGACTATCGCCACGTACAGCGGGAACAGAATGGTCAGGACACCGAGCACCAGCAGGGTATGGCTGAAGATATCCAGCCCGCGTCGATTCTCAATCATTGGTATTGCACCTTACGCTCGACAAAGCGGAATTGCAGGATCGTCAGTCCAATCACCAGCAGCATCAGCACCACCGACTGCGCGGCAGAGGATGAGAGATCCAAACCGGTAAAGCCTTCGCGATAAATTTTGTAGATCAGCGTGGTAGTGGCCTGCACCGGGCCACCGCCGGTCGCGGCATCGATCACCGGGAAAGTATCGAAGAAGGCATACACCAGATTGACCACCAGCAGGAAGAAACTCACCGGGGTGATCAGCGGCAGTGACAGATTGAAGAAGCGACGCACCGGTCCAGCCCCGTCAATCGCCGCCGCTTCCACCAGCGATTTGGGGATCGATTGCAGCGCGGCGAAGAAGAACAGGAAGTTGTAACTCATCTGCTGCCAGATGGACGCCAGTACAATCAGGAACATCGCCTGACCGCTGTTTTGTGCGTAGTTCCAGTTGTAACCGATCTGGTTCAGCAGATGGCTAAACAGGCCGAGGCCGGGATTGAACAGGAACATCCACAGCACGGCAGCGACCACCGGTGCCACGGCATAGGGCAGTAATAACAGGGTTTGATAGAGCTTTTTCAGCCGAACCACGTAATCAACCAACGCCGCCAGCAGCAGCGAAAAGGTCATGCCGCACACGGTGACCAGTGCGCTGAATTCAATGGTGGTCCAGAAAGAGTCGAGGTAATAGCTGTCGCTGAACAGGCGTTTAAAGTTATCCAGCCCAACAAAGGTGCTGGAAATACCAAAGGGATCGATGCTTTGCAGCGAATACCACAGCGCTTCACCGGCCGGCCACAGGAAGAAAATAGCGGTAATGACCAGCTGTGGTGCCACCAGCAAATAGGGCAAAAAACGGGAGCGAAAAACGGGGCGTGATGAGGACATAGCAGACTCGCCAAAAGAGAAATCGGGGCTGACGCCATGCGCCAGCCCCGAGACAACGGAATTACTTCACTTGCTGTTCAAAACGACGCAGCAGTTCGTTTCCGCGCTTCACAGCGTTATCCAGTGCAGCCTGTGGAGCCTGTTTGCCCGTCCACACGCCTTCCAGCTCTTCGTCCACGATGGTACGAATCTGTGGCATATTGCCCAGACGCATGCCTTTGGTGAATGGCAGAGGATCTTTGTTCAGCATCTGACGCGTGGCAATGTCTGCGCCTGGGTTCTTGTCATAGAAGCCCTGCTGCTTGGTCAGCTCATACGCCGCGGTGGTGATGGGCAGGTAACCGGTCTTCTGGTGCCATTCCGCTGCGATTTCTGGCTGTGCCAGGAACTTCATGAACTCCGCCACGCCTTTATAGGTGTCAGCATCTTTGCCTTTCATCACCCACAGACTTGCGCCGCCAATGATGGCGTTCTGCGGTGCGTTTGGCACCGTTGAGTCGTATGGCATCATGCCGACGCCGAAGTTGAATTTAGCGTAATGCTTGATATCCGCCAGAGAACCGGAAGAAGCCGTGGTGATGCCACAATCGCCGTTGTAGAACTTCGCGGTTGATTCATCTTTACGACCGAAGTAGGTGAAATCGCCCTTTTTGTTCATGTCTTCCAGCATCTGGATGTGGCGCACCTGAACGGGCTTGTTGAATTCCAATACCGCGTCGGTACCGTCAAAGCCGTTGTTTTTGGTGGCAACCGGCAGTGCATGCCAGGCGCTGAAGTTTTCGATTTGAATCCAACCCTGCCAGCCGCTGGCGTAACCACAGGTCATGCCCGCTTTACGCAGTGCGTCGGCGTCTTTCGCCAGCTCCTGCCAGGTTTTAGGTGGCTGATCTGGGTTCAGACCGGCTTTCTTGAATGCATCTTTGTTGTAGTACAGCACAGGTGTAGAGCTGTTGAACGGCTGAGAAATCAGCTGGCCCTTGCTGTCGCTGTAGTAACCTGCAACCGCTGGCACGAACTGTTTCGGGTCCATCTGCACGCCGGCGTCTTTGAACACGTCATGCACAGGCACGATAGCTTTCGAGGCCATCATGGTCGCCGTACCCACTTCGTAAACCTGCAGAATCGCCGGTGCTTTACCGGTACGTACAGCAGCAATACCCGCTGCCAGGCTCTGCTCATAGTTACCTTTGTAAGTCGGTACGATTTTGTATTCTGGGTGAGCCTGGTTAAAACGTTGTGCCAGAGAATCGACTTCTTTGCCTAGCTCGCCTTCCATTGAGTGCCAGAAAGGAATGTCAGTGGCAGCCAGCGCATTACCGCTGAGCGCCAGACCAAGCAAAACACTCATCAGGCGGGGACGAAGCGTAAAAGCGGACATAAGTTTTTTCCTGTGCTGTTAGGTACGCGCGATATCACGCATTTTTTTGTTCGCGAAGTAACATGACACGGGGAAATGACGGATTAATAACAGGTTTATGACGGGAATGTGACGGAGATTGCGCGTATTAGAAAGTTTAAAGTGGTGCGGATTAGTTAAAGATGACCTTTTATCAGACCGTCGGCGGCGCAGTCAGATTGCGGGCGGACAGCGCACAGCCACCGGAACGTACACGTAGTACGTGAGGATGGCGAGCACTGCCCAACCGCAAACGGGCAAGTTAGCCAGGTCAGGCGCCGAGACAGCGCGCAGCCACCGGAGCGTACTCTTAGTACGTGAGGATGGCGAGCACTGCCCAACCGCAAACTGGCAAGTTAGCCAGATCAGGCACCGAGGTAAGCGCTGCGGACTGCTTCGTTGGATAACAGCGCTTCACCACTGTCTTCAAGTACCACGTGACCGTTCTCCAACACGTAGCCGCGATCGGCCAGCTTCAGCGCCTGGTTGGCGTTTTGCTCCACCAGGAAGATGGTCATGCCCTCTTTACGCAGCTGTTCAATCGTATCGAAAATCTGCTGAATAATAATCGGCGCTAATCCTAAAGAAGGCTCGTCGAGCAACAGCAAACGCGGCTGACTCATTAACGCACGACCGATCGCCAGCATCTGCTGTTCACCACCGGACATGGTGCCCGCGCGCTGCACTTTACGTTCAGCCAGACGCGGGAACAGCTGATAAACCCGCTCAATGCGCTCCTGATACTGCTGACGCGTGGCAAAGAAACCGCCCATCGCCAGGTTCTCTTCCACCGTCATGCGGGAAAACACACGGCGGCCTTCCGGCACAATCGCAATCGCTTCACGCATGATTTTGGCGGTTTGCCAGTCGGTTATCTCTTTGCCATCGAACACGATTGTGCCACTGGTGGCACGCGGTTCTCCGCACAAAGTGCCGAGCAGCGTGGTTTTACCCGCGCCGTTAGCACCAATCAACGTGACGATTTCACCCTGGCTGATGTGCAGATTAATGTTGTGCAGTGCCTGAATCGGGCCGTAATGGGCACTCACCCCTTGCAACGTTAAAATTGGGTTTGCCATCTTACGCCTCACCTAAATAAGCACGGATCACATCCGGATTGTTACGCACTTCTTCCGGCGTACCGTTAGCCAGCGGTGTCCCCTGGTTCACCACATAAATGCGGTCAGAAATGCCCATCACCAACTTCATATCGTGTTCGATCAACAGTACCGAGACCTTATGCTCACCGCGCAGTTCGGCAATCAGCTCGTCCAGTTCGTGGGTTTCGCGCGGGTTAAGTCCTGCGGCAGGCTCATCCAGCATCAGGATTTCCGGACGCGTCACCATGCAGCGTGCAATCTCCAGACGGCGCTGTTGACCATAAGCCAGGTTACCCGCCTGGCGGTTGGCCAGCTCCAGCAAGCCGATGCGCTCCAGCCAGGTGGCCGCACGATCCAGCGCTTCACTCTCACCACGACGGAATGCCGGGGTCTTAAACAGGCCGGAGAACACGCCGCTTTTCAGGTGCTGATGCTGCGCCACCAGCAGGTTCTCAATCACTGTCATCTCACGGAACAGACGCACGTGCTGGAAAGTACGCACGATACCCATGCGCGCAATTTTCTGGCCAGGCTGCCCCTGCAACTCTTGATCGCGCAGTTTGATGGTACCGCCGGTCGGCTTGTAAAAACCGGTCAGGCAGTTGAACACCGTGGTTTTACCGGCACCGTTTGGCCCGATCAGTGACACGATTTCCTGGGGATGCAGTTCCAGCGCCACATTGTTGACGGCCAACAGCCCGCCAAAGCGCATCATCAAGCCTTCAACGGCTAACAAAGGCTGACTCATGCCTGCTCTCCTTGTTTACTGCTTTTCAACTTCAGGTGTGGACGCTTCATCGGCAGCAGCCCTTGCGGACGCCAGATCATCATCAGCACCATCAAACCACCGAGCACCAGCATGCTGTACTCGTTCAAATCACGCATCAATTCGCGCGACACCACCAACAGTATCGCCGCGAGGATCACCGCGAACTGCGATCCCATGCCGCCCAGCACCACAATCGCCAGCACAAAGGCAGACTCGACAAAGGTGAAGGATTCCGGGCTGACAAAGCCCTGACGTGCAGCGAACAACGTGCCGGCAAAACCCGCGAACACGGCACTGATCGTGAAGGCGGTCAGCTTAATACGCGTTGGGCTCAAGCCCAGCGATCGGCAGGCGATCTCGTCTTCACGCAGCGCTTCCCACGCACGGCCCAATGGCATGCGCAGCAAGCGGTTGATAACGAACAGCGTCAGCACCACCAGCAGCAGCGCCACCAGATAGAGGAAAATCACACGATGATTCGGATCGTATTGCAGCCCCGTTAGCTCATGGAAAGTGGTCCAGCCGCCTTCACTGACACGACGTCCAAACTCAATGCCAAACAGGCTCGGTTTAGGAATCTGCGCGATACCGTTTGGACCGCCGGTAATAGAGGTGCTGTTCAGCAGCAGAATACGCACGATCTCACCGAAGCCGAGCGTCACAATCGCCAGATAGTCACCGCGCAGGCGCAGTACCGGGAAGCCGAGCATCAGGCCAAACGCACCCGCGACAATCCCCGCCAGCGGCAGGCTTTCCCAGAAACCAAAACCGTAATAGTGATTGAGCAACGCAAAGGTGTAAGCGCCGATGGCATAGAAACCACCGTAACCCAGCACCAGCAAACCAGACAGGCCGACCACCACGTTGAGGCCGAGACCGAGCATCACATAGATCAGCGTTAATGTGGCGATATCGACACTGCCGCGCGACACCAGAAACGGCCACAGCACCGCAGCAACAATCAACAGCGCCATCACCAGTTTTTGCTTTGGCGTCGAACCATCGAAGCCTGGCAGCACGAAGCCTTTACCGCTGCGTTTGAACTTGCCATGGAACAGCGGACGCAGCAGCTGGAAGACAAAAACCACCGCACAGCCGATGAAAATCCAGTTCCAGCGCGCCGCGCCAGCGTTAGCCACCACCAGTTTGGTGCCATCAAGATCGAGACGGACGCCCATAAAGAAAGTGGCGAGAATCAGTAACATCACCGTTGAAATCACGGCGTTGACCAGACCGAGGCGTTTCATACTTTCTCTACCTCCGGACGGCCCAGAATGCCGGTAGGCATCACCAGCAGCACCACAATCAGCAGCGCGAATGACACCACATCTTTGTATTCGGTCGACAGATACGCCGAGGTCAGCGCTTCAGCGATACCGAGCACCAGACCACCAATCATCGCGCCCGGAATACTGCCGATGCCGCCTAATACCGCAGCGGTAAATGCCTTCATCCCAGCCATAAAGCCGATGAACGGGTTGATCGAGCCGTAGAACTGGCCCAGCAACACGCCCGCCACCGCTGCCATCGCGGCACCAATGATAAAGGTCAGTGAAATCACGCGGTCAGTGTTAATCCCCAGCAGACTGGCCATTTTCAGGTCTTCCGCACAGGCGCGGCAGGCGCGGCCCATACGTGAATAACGAATAAACAGCGTCAGGGCGAGCATCGAGAGGAAGGTCACCACCCAAATCACCAGCTGCATGGTGGAGAGCGTGGCAGCAAAGCCGTTGCTCTCGCCCAGCGTCCACTGGCCGGTGATCAGGCTTGGCAACGCCAGATCGCGCGAACCTTGCGTCAGACTGACGTAGTTCTGCAGGAAGATCGACATCCCAATAGCCGAGATCAGCGCGATTAAGCGCTTAGAGGAGCGCACGGGTTTATACGCCACGCGCTCAATGCTCCAGCCGTAAGCGCTGGAGATGATCACCGCCATCACGAACCCGGCGGCAATCATCAGCCACGTGGTATCGATACCCATCATCATCAGGGCGGCAATCACAATAAAGGAGACATAACTGCCGATCATATAGACCTCGCCATGGGCGAAGTTGATCATGCCGATGATGCCGTAAACCATGGTGTAACCAATGGCGATCAGCGCGTAAGTGCTCCCGAGGGTGACCCCGTTGAACATCTGCTGAATGAAATAGAGAAACTGCTCGGACATAGTGAGGACCTGCATGTGGACTAAAAATCCCCTCTCCCTATTGGCAGAGGGTTAGGGTGAGGGAACAGGCGCGCGGGATCTCATCAAGATGGTACGCGCTGTCCCTCCCCCAGCCCTCTCCAGCAAAAGAGAGGGCCAATCTATTTAAGGTTGGGAATTACTTAACAGCGGTAGAGGAACCGTCTTTGTGCCATTTGAAGACACCAAATTCGAAGCCCTTCAGGTCGCCTTTCTGATCCCAGTTCAGGTTGCCCATCACCGTTGGAACCGCTGCGCCCTCTTTCAGGTTTTTAGCAATGGCATCTGGCTCAGCGCTCTTGCTACGTTCGATACCGGCCACCAGCGACTGAATGGCCGCATAGGTGGTCCAGACGAACGGACCGGTTGGATCTTTACGGTTAGACGCGGTATTGGCTTTGATGGCTTCAACAATCGCCTTGTTCTCTGGCAACTGGTCATAACGTTTCGGCAAGGTGACATACAGGCCTTCAGATGCATCACCGGCGATGTTAGACAGTGAGGCGTTGCCCACACCTTCTGGTCCCATGAAGCCAGCAGTCAGACCGGCTGCTTTTGCCTGACGCAGAATCTGGCCCAGCTCTGGGTAGTAGCCACCGTAGTAAACGAAATCGACGTTTTCTTTCTTCAGACGCGCAATCAGCGTAGAGAAATCTTTATCGCCCGCGGTGATACCTTCGAACAGCACCACGTTGCCGCCTTTGGCTTTCAGGGTTTTCTGTACCGATTCGGCCAGTCCCTGACCGTACTGCTGCTTGTCATGCACCACAGCGATACGTTTTGGTTTGATCTCATTGAGAATGTAAGTTGCAGCGGTTGGGCCCTGATCGGAATCCAGACCGGTAGTACGCAGCACATCCGCATAGCCACGAGCGGTCAGCTCTGGTGCGGTTGCCGCTGGGGTGATCATCAGAATGCCTTCATCGTTATAGATGTCGGAAGCAGGCTGAGTAGAAGAGGAGCACAGGTGGCCGATCACATACTTGATGCCGTCGTTAACCACTTTGTTGGCCACTGCAACCGCTTGTTTCGGGTCACAGGCGTCGTCATATTCCACGCCAACCAGTTTGTCACCGTTCACGCCACCTTTGGCGTTGATGTCCTTAATGGCTTGCGCTGCACCGGTAAACTGCATATCACCGTATTGCGCAACCGGACCGGTTGCTGCGCCAACGATGGCAATCTTGATATCTTTCGCCAGTGCCGCGTGGCTCAGCGCCAGCGCAACGCAACCCGCCAGTAATGCGCGTCCTTTACTCATTTTCATGCGAACTTCCCCATCTGTTGTGTCGTGTGTCGTTGTGTTTGGTTTATTTTCTGCCAGTCAAAGAGGAAAACTGATTCAAGAATAATGAGTTAGCGCTCTTTTCTGGCATTTATTGGTAATAAGGCTTTATTTTTCAGGTTATTAAACAGGAACTTTCTTCTGTAAATCAACTGACATATTCAGTATTAGTCGCGTTGCACAGCAGAATCATCTGGTTTTTATGGCCGGTTTTTAGCCAAAATGCCAGCGTGTTATGCTGGCTTTTTCAGCCAACATTGATGACTTCCTCCACAATCCTGGCAAACTGGCTGGCATTTGACCTATTTTCATCGCAAAAAAGTGACAGCACGCTGACTGTCTAAATTCGCTACACTATGGCCTTTCTGGCAGTACAGGTAAGGGTAATGAAGCTCACTATTCAGCGAATCACCGCACTCACGCCGCAGGATCGGTTGGATTTAGCTAAAGTCTGGCCGCAGATCGATATTTCGCAACTTGAGGCTGCATTAAGCGAGACGCAGCGCTTGTATGCAGCAAGGTTTAACAATCGTCTGTTGGGTGGGTTACAGCTGGAAATTCGTGGCACGCAGGGGAAGATTTCGCACCTCACCGTGCGCGAAGTGACGCGGCGGCGCGGCGTCGGGCAATATCTGCTGGAAGAGACCATGGCGCAGAATCGCGCGCTGGCGGATTGGTGGGTAGCCGATGACGGCGACGACGATCAGAGTGTGCGCGCCGCCTTTATGCAGGCCTGTGGTTTTCGCGCGCAGGCCGATGGCTGGGTGCGCTAATGATTTCGAACACATAGCGGCGCGATTTATCGCGCTGGCCTTAAGCGCCTGGGTTGGTGACAGATGCGCCATAAATTGCGCGGCTAAGGATTTCGAGCAAATAAAAAGGGCGACTATAAAAGTCGCCCCGTTTTGACCTGATGGTTATCAGGCTTCAATCGCCATACGCAGTTTCTTCATGGCGTTCTTTTCCAGCTGACGCACACGCTCCGCAGAGACGCCATATTTGTCGGCCAGTTCCTGCAACGTGGTTTTGTTCTCATCATCCAGCCAACGGGCGCGGATGATGTGCTGGCTGCGCTCATCGAGGCTCAGCATGGCATCGCTCAGCTTGTCAGCAGCGTGCGCATCCCAGTTATCCTCTTCAATGCCGTCGGCAAAGTCTGAGGTTTTATCCTGCAGATAGAGTACCGGTGCCATCGGCTTACCTTCACCAGCTTCGTCATCCGAAGACATGTCGAAAGTCATATCCTGCGCGGCCATACGAGATTCCATCTCGAGGACATCTTTGCTGCTCACGCCTAACTCGCGCGCAACCATCTCCACTTCATCCTGATTAAACCAACCAAGACGCTGTTTGCTTTTACGCAGATTAAAGAACAGCTTGCGCTGAGCTTTCGTGGTCGCGACTTTCACGATACGCCAGTTACGCAGCACGTATTCGTGAATTTCTGCTTTAATCCAGTGCACGGCAAATGACACCAGACGCACACCAACTTCAGGGTTGAAGCGACGCACTGCCTTCATCAGGCCGATGTTACCTTCCTGAATCAGGTCCGCCTGTGGCAGGCCGTAACCGGAGTAGTTACGAGCAATATGAACAACAAAGCGCAGGTGAGACAGGATCAGCGTCTTAGCTGCATCCAGATCGCCCTGGTAATGCAGTTTCTCCGCTAATGCCTTCTCCTCTTCTGCCGTCAATACCGGCCAGTTATTGGCAGCCCGGACGTAAGATTCCAGGTTACCCAGAGGCGCAATCGCTAAAGTTTGCATTTCTTTGGTCATTCAAACCCTCACAAATTCAATGGACTTGCTGCACAGTTTCCTGGCGCAGACGTTACATTATGTCAACGTCGCCAAAAAACCAAAAGCAATCTGTGCTACTTGGACGACAAAGTTATCCACAAGTTCAATATTAGCAGTGAATATTTTACACACAGATGACGGCGGGGAAAATAGGAAGATTCCTCTGCTCCCAGGTCGTCGGCAGCAGAGGAAGAGTATATCAAAAAACGTTGCTGTTGGTTACTGCGGCGTAAATCGGCGTAAATGTTGTACAGTCGCTAACCACGCGGCAATCCAGCCAATAATGGCGGCAATCAGCAGCAGCAGTAGCCCTTCATCCCAGGAAAAACCTTCCAGAACAAAGGTGGTACCAAACACCGTCGCAACCTGCGCCACCACCGATTGCAGACGCAATACCAGCACTTCGGACAGCAGCAGTGAAAGTACTGCACCACTGAAACCTAACAGCGCGCCGCCATACAGGAACGGACGCAGGATGAAGCCATCGGTGGCACCAATCAGCTTTTGCACGTTGATGGTATCACGACGGGCAAAGATGCTCAGACGCACACTGTTACCGATGACCAGGAACACCGCCACCACCATCAGCAGACCAATCATCGAAGCGATTTGCCCCACCAGACCGGTCAACGCGGCTAAACGGGCAAACCAGCTGTCATCCATGCGCACTTCATCCACGCCCTGCACTTTCGACACGCGATCGCGGAGGTTAGCCATGGTGTCCGAATTCTGGAAATTGAGTTTCGGCGTGATGATAGCCACAGCGGGCAACGGGTTTTGCTCCAGCATGTCCATTGAACCGCCGAAACCAGACCAGTTGCGGAACTCATTCAGCGCTTCTTCACGGGTCAGATAGTTAACGTTATCCACGCCATCTAACTTTTTCAGCTCAGCAGCGACATTCTCAGCAGCCGTATCATCCAGCGCTTTATCCAGATACACCGTCAACTGCGGTGCCGGATACCACTGCGTCGCCGCCTGACTGACGTTTTTCCACACCATATAGCAGACGCTGGGCAGCGTCAGCGAGATGGCAATCACCATCACGGTCAGCAGCGTGGCCAGCGGCTGACGCCACATATCCGACAGCGTGCCGCGCAGCGCATAGCGCCACTGCTCCTGCCAGCCGCCTTTCAACGCCTTACTTTTTGAAGGCTGTTTCGTCGCCTTTGGCGCCGCCGGGCGCTTATTGCGTTTATTGACCATCATGGCCTCCGTGCAGGCGTCCCTGATTCAGCGTCATCAAGCGGTAATCGCGGCGGGCAATCAAACCGGTGTCGTGCGTCGCCATCAAGACGGTCACACCGACGCGGTTGAACTCTTCAAACAGACGCAGAATGTCTTCTGACAGGGCATCATCCAGGTTACCGGTGGGTTCGTCCGCCAGCAGCACCGCAGGTTTGTTCACCACCGCGCGGGCAATGCCCACACGTTGCTGTTCACCACCAGAAAGCTGGATCGGATAACTCTTCGCTTTGTCGAGCAAGCCGACTTTGTCCAACGCTGCCGATACACGGCGACGAATATCTTCACCGCTGGCGCCGGAAATGATCAGCGGAATCGCCACGTTGTCATAGACCGAACGATCCATCAGCAAGTGGTGATCCTGGAAAATCATCCCGATCTGACGTCGCAGGAAAGGCACTTCGCTGCGACGCAGACGTGAAATATCGTGGCCGCTAAACCAGATTTGCCCGGCGCTCGGGCGCTCAATGCCACAAATCAGCTTCAGCAAGGTACTTTTCCCTGCGCCGGAGTGGCCGGTCAGGAATGCCATTTCGCCGGGGCGCAGATGGAAATCCACTCCCTGCAGCGCCTGACGTCCTCCCAGGTATGCTTTACTGACCTCTTCAAAGCGAATCATCCCAATCATTCCTCTCGGGCAAACAGTGCCTCAATAAAGTCTGCGGCCTTAAACGGCCGTAAATCCTCGATGCCTTCCCCGACACCGATATAGCGAATCGGAATGCCAAACTGATCGGCAACCGAGAAGATCACACCACCTTTGGCGGTGCCGTCGAGCTTGGTCAGCGTGATGCCTGTCAGTCCCACCGCTTCATGGAACAGTTTGGCCTGGCTAACGGCGTTTTGCCCGGTGCTGGCATCGAGGGTCAACATCACCTCATGCGGTGCATCCTCATCCAACTTTTTCATCACGCGGGTGATTTTTTTCAGCTCTTCCATCAGATGCGCTTTGTTCTGCAGGCGACCAGCGGTATCTGCAATCAATACATCTACGTTGCGCGACTTCGCGGCCTGGATGGCGTCGAAGATAACGGAAGCCGAGTCAGCACCCGTATGCTGAGCCACCACCGGAATGTTGTTACGCTGACCCCAGACCTGAAGCTGCTCCACGGCTGCTGCACGGAAGGTATCACCCGCCGCCAACATCACTGATTTGCCCTGCGCCTGATATTGACGCGCCAGCTTACCGATAGTGGTGGTTTTACCCACGCCGTTGACGCCCACCATCAGGATAACAAACGGCGTCTTGCCGCCCACATCCAGTGGCTGATCAACCTTTTCCAGAATGCCGGCCATTTCACTTTTCAGCAGGCCGTAAAGTGCTTCAGCATCACGCAACTGCTTGCGGTTAGCCTGCTGCGTCAGATTGGTGATGATGCGGCGCGTGGTCTCCACACCCACATCAGCAATCAGCAGCTGCTCTTCCAGCTCTTCAAACAGGTCATCATCGATTTTTTTGCCGCGGAACAGGCTAACAAAACCAGAACCGAGGTTTTCTCGGGTTTTGACCAGACTGCGCTTGAGGCGAGCAAAGAAGCCCTCTTTGGTCGGACGATCCTGCTCCTGCGTGACCAGCGGCGCAGCGGCCAGCGGTAAATCGCTGACGGTATCCTGCGCTTCGGCTTCAGCGTCTTCTGCATAGGTTTCGGCCAACGCCAATGCTTCAAGTTCTTCGTCGCTCAACGCGTCATCTTCAGATTCAACGGCTGCGTCTTCGACCTCTGGCTCATGCTGAACAATCACGGGTTCAGCAGGCGCTTCTTCAATCTCTGGCTCGTGCTGCGCAATCACGGGTTCAGCAGGCGCTGCTTCGATCTCTGGCTCATGCTGCGCAATCACTGGCTCAACGACCGCTTCTTCGATCTCTGGCTCATGCTGCGCAGCAGGCGCTTCAACAATCAGTTCTTCTGCCTGAGGCTCCTCTTCGCCAGGCGCCACATCCGAATGGACTTCCTCTTCCGGCAGCACTTCCTCTTCAATTGCCGTGATCGGCTCGGACACCACCGCTTCCGGCTGTGCCCGTTGTTCTTCGGCTACGTGCTCAGTGACGGCAACCGTCTCTTCCGCCTGCGCTTCGGCGCTTACTAACGCGCTCTCTTCAGCGATCGGCTGTTGCGCCGCTTCGGCCGGTTGCTGCTCTTCCGCAGGCTGCTGCTTCTCTTCTTCTTTGCCAAAGCCTAGCCAGGAAAAAAAGCCACGTTTTTTCTCTTTTGCCATTGTGTAACCACACTCCTCGATGGCTTATTCCCGGTAGCACGCTGTTCCCAGGGGATAAAAAATTCAATTTTTTGGTCGCGAGCGGCGTAAAAATCAGGCAATTACGCGCGCCATATCAACTCAGTAGTCTAACACTTTCCAGCCAGCGCACCACAGCACCCTTTTTTACGTTTCTTCTGCCTGCCACGCCCGTTAAACTACGCAACAAATTATGACGAGTTGTGAGCAAAATGAGTAAATCCCCCCGCAGCAGCGGCGCTGCTGGCCAGATTCGTATCATTGGCGGACAGTGGCGCGGTCGCAAATTACCGGTGCCGGATAGCGCGGGTCTGCGCCCGACCACTGATCGCGTGCGTGAAACCCTGTTTAACTGGTTAGCGCCGGATATTCAGGAAGCGCGTTGTCTTGATTGCTTCGCCGGTAGCGGTGCGCTCGGGCTGGAAGCACTGTCACGCTATGCGGCGTCTGCTACGCTGCTTGAGATGGAACGTTCCGTCGCCCAACAGCTGTCGCAGAATCTGCAAACCCTGCGTGCGACGCAAGGCAATGTCGTGCAGACCAATACTCTTCTGTGGTTGAGCCAACCCGGAGAGCCGTTCGATGTGGTGTTTGTTGATCCACCATTCCGCAAAGGGTTACTGCTGGAGACGCTGACGCTGCTGGAAAACAACGGCTGGCTGGCGGAGAACGCGCTGATTTACGTCGAAAGTGAAGTGGAGCACGGCACGCCAGTGGCTCCCGCTAACTGGGACTTGTACCGCGAAAAAATTGCCGGTCAGGTGGCTTATCGCCTTTATCAACGCCAACAGGAGACGCACGATGTGGCTTAATCTGGGACGATTACTGATGATTTGCGTCTGGGCATTTCTGCTGCTCAATCTGGTGCATCCTTTCCCGACACCGCTGCGCTACTTTGTGCATGTGGCACTGTTCTTCATGGTGATCATGCACGGCTTGCAGCTGGTTCTGCTGCGCGCTACCCAGCCGAAAGAGGCGCCAAAACTCAGTGGCGTCACGCAGGCGAAGATTTTCTTTTTTGGTGTGTTTGAACTGCTGGCGTGGCAGAAGAAGCATTATCCGAAGATGTAACGATACGGGCCGCTGCAGCGGCCCGTTTTATTGCGCAGGCGTGAAACTGACAAAGCGGCTGCCCTGCATTTTCAACTCTCCCTTCGCGCCTTTATCAATATGATGATAGTCATTGGCGCTCACCACCACCTTGATATCACTCGCCCCATTGAGTGGATGAAACCAGGCTTCGTACTTCATATCTTCAGCCACAATCTCTTCACGCTGGCGCGTACGGCGATTGGGCGAAGGGAACTCACGTTTGGTTTTCACTTCAACGCTCAGTGAGCGAATCGGTGAAGCATCATTTACCGCGGTTTCACGGCGTTGCTTAATAAACTGACGGGTCGCCAATACGGCAATAATCGCCAGAACGATGAAAAAGATTAGCGGTGGTTTGCTCATGTTTTCTCTCGCACTTTGCGTTAGTGTCGGAACAGTTAAAGACGACAAAGCATACAACCAGAGTTGACCGATTGTCACATTCGTCGCCGGTAACTTACACTGAGATCGCGATTTTGGGAAAATTCATGACTCTGAACAGCACGTTCAGAAAAGGGAGAAAACATGCTTTGGTCTTTCCTTGCCGTACTTTTTTCCGGTTGGCTGTACGTTGATGCTTCATACCGCGGCCCGCAGTGGCAACGCTGGCTGTTCAAACCCGTTACCTTGCTGTTGCTGGTCGCCTGGGCATGGCAAGCACCCACACTGAATACCACCGACTATCTGATTCTGGCGGGCCTGATTGCCACTCTGGTCGGTGATGCACTGACATTACTGCCTCGCCAGCAAATGCTCTATGCACTGGGCGCATTCTTCCTGTCACATCTGCTCTACACCATCAGCTTTGCTGCCCACATGACCATGAGTTTCTTCTGGCCGATTCCGGTCACGCTGCTGGTGATTGGGGTGGTGGTGATTGGCATTATCTGGTCGAAGCTGGAGGATTTGCGCTGGCCGATCTGTACCCTCATTGGGATGACGCTGGTGATGAACTGGATGGCGGCAGAGAATTACTTCTTCCGCCCGACGGATTACAGCTTCTCACTATTGGTTGGCGCCGGATTGCTGCTGTTAGGCAACATTGTCTGGTTTATCACCCATTATCGCCGCCGCTTCAGTGCCGATAGCGCCATTGTTGCCGCTTGCTACTTCGCCGGCCACTTTATGATTGTGCGTTCACTGTGGCTGTATTGAAGAAAAGATGACCTTTCGCTTGACTCTGGAGTTGACTCCAGAGTGTAGCATTAGGGATGCGGGCAGTGGCCCGCATTGATCCCGGAGGCTCTATGCACGCCCATTCTCATTCATGCCGTTGTGGAAAATCCCACAGCAAAACCCAGCCGCTGTGCGCCATTCGCAGCGTTTCACCCACGACGTCGAAAATCTCAGCCGCCCTTCCCGCCACACCAGAAAGTGGTTGCGGTTGCTGCGACAACGAGAGCGGCAGTCCCGGTGGCGAAAGCGACGCCGAAAGCGACAGGCCCACGCTCAGCGCCCATCAATTCCGCTGGCAGATTGCTGGAATGGACTGCCCCAGCTGCGCGCGAAAAATTGAAAGTGCCGTGCAACAGCTGGCACAAGTACGCACTGCTCGCGTGATTTTTGCCAGTGAAAAACTGCTAGTGGATGCCGACCAGGATATCCGCCCGGCCATCGAACAAGCGGTAAAAAATGTCGGCTTTACCCTGACCGCAAACGATCCGCAATCTCAGCCCGTACCGCAACGCCGCTGGCAGGAAAATGCCGGTTTGCTGTTACTGGCGCTGCTGATGCTTGCCAGTTGGCTGCTGAGCCAGGTTTCTCCGGTATGGGGCGATCGCCTGTTTGTAATGACCACGCTGATCGGCCTGGCTCCGATTGCATTCAGCGCGTGGAAACTGCTGCGAGGCGGTTCACCCTTCAGTATCGAAACCCTGATGACCCTTGCCGCCACCGGTGCGTTGGTGATTGGCGCACATGCCGAAGCCGCCATGGTGCTGCTGCTGTTCCAGCTGGGCGAACGGCTGGAGTCATTTGCAGCTTCTCGCGCACGTCGCGGTGTGACGGCGTTAATGGCACTGCGCCCCGATACCGCTACGCGTTTGACAGGCACGCAGCGCGAGCAGGTGGCGCTGGCTGACTTGCATCCTGGTGATACGATTGAAGTCGCGGCTGGCGGTCGTTTGCCGGCCGATGGCGAGCTGCTGAACCAGAGCGCCAGTTTTGATGAAAGTGCGCTGACAGGCGAATCCGTGCCGGTTGCGCGCCAGCCGGGCGAAACGGTGATGGCTGGCGCCACCAGCGTCGATCGTCTGGTCACGCTGAAAGTGATCTCCCAACCTGGCCAGAGCGCGATTGACCGCATCCTGCAGCTTATCGAAGAAGCTGAAAGCCACCGTGCGCCGGTTGAGCGCTTTATTGATCGCTTCAGCCGCATTTATACGCCTGCCATTATGCTGCTGGCGCTGTTAGTGATGGTGCTGCCGCCACTGTTAGCGGGGGCCGCGTGGTTGCCGTGGATTTATAAGGGCCTGACGCTGCTGTTGATTGGCTGCCCTTGTGCGCTGGTGATTTCAACACCCGCAGCGATCACCTCTGGCTTAGCGGCGGCCGCGCGTCAGGGCGCCCTGATCAAAGGCGGAGCCGCGCTGGAACGTCTTAGCCGTATCCAGACCATGGCATTCGATAAAACCGGCACCCTCACCCTCGGTAAACCGCAGGTGACCGAGGTCGATTCCTTCAGTGCGATGGATGAACACGAGATGTTGCGGATGGCAGCGGCCGTGGAGCAAGGTTCCAGCCATCCATTGGCGATCGCCATCGTGCGCGAGGCAGAAAAACGCCAGCTCAAGCTACCGCGCGCCCGGCAGCAGCAAACGCTGGCTGGCAGCGGCATCCGTGCGCAGATTGATGACGTGACGTTTCAGCTGCTGGCACCGCGCGATATCTCCACGCTCACCGTCGACCAGCAGCAGGCGATCGCGCAACGAGAAGCTCAGGGTAAAACCGTTGTGGTGCTGTTGCAGGATGAGACGGTGCTCGGCACCCTGGCGTTACAGGATCAGCTACGCGAGGAAGCCGTCACGGCGCTGGCACAGTTGCAAGCGCTGGGCATTAATAGCCTGATGCTGACTGGCGATAACCCCCGTGCGGCAGCGGCGATGGCGGCGCAACTCAACATCGATTATCGCGCCGGCTTGTTGCCTGCCGATAAAGTGGAGATGGTGCGCAAACTGGAGCAGCAGCAGCCGCTGGCCATGGTGGGCGATGGTATTAACGACGCTCCGGCGATGAAAGCCGCCACCCTCGGCATTGCCATGGGCAGCGGCACCGATGTCGCGCTGGAAGCCGCCGACGCCGCGCTGACGCAAAACCGTCTGGCGATTCTGCCGCGTACCGTGGCGCTGGCCCGTCGCACGCGTGCCATTATTCGTCAAAACATCGCGATAGCGCTGGGGCTGAAAGGCATTTTCCTGTTCACCACACTGCTCGGTTTCACCGGTTTGTGGCTGGCGGTGCTGGCCGATTCAGGTGCGACAGCGTTGGTCACAGCCAACGCCTTGCGATTACTGCGACAGCGTTAAGCCGTGCCTTTCTGAATCAGATACTGGTACGGCAGCGTTTCCGTCTGCTGTGCCAGCAACTGATGTTCCATAAAGCGGCAAAAACCGGGAATATCGCGCGTGGTGGCCGGATCGTCGGCAATGATCAGTAAGGTTTCGCCCGCCTGCATGGTGCGCACTGTTTTACGCACCATCATCACCGGCTCCGGGCAGCGCAGGCCAAGTGCATCAAGCTTGTGGTCCGGCGCAGAAAAGGGATCGCTCATGATTCTCTGTCTTCATTCAAGATGGGCGCTCATTCTAGCGCGCTAAATGCACAGCGCAAGGCGATAACGATTGCGTTAAAATTAACCATTGCATTAATTGCGCAACGCGCTAAGATCGCCGCCGTTTTTTTACCACATTGCTCAATCCTCGAAATAATTCTCGCTGTAGTAAGGCGGCAAGAGCGTGTATCCCCCAGGAACTTACACAAGTCAGTGACTGAGGTACGCGAACGCAGCCAACGCCGCTACAACGCGAAGGATGAAGAGGATTGTTGGGTTCCCTCACCCCATTACTAAAAAGGTCTTACATGATTGATTTCTCTGCACGTCAGCGCATGCATGCGCTGTTTTGGCTATCGCTATTCCATTTGCTGGTGATCACTTCCAGTAACTATCTGGTACAGCTGCCGGTTTCCATCTTCGGCTTCCACACCACCTGGGGTGCCTTTAGCTTTCCCTTTATCTTCCTTGCTACTGATCTCACCGTGCGCATCTTTGGCGCGCCGTTAGCCCGTCGTATTATTCTGGCGGTGATGATCCCGGCGCTGTTTATCTCTTACGTGGTCTCTTGCGTGTTCTATCAGGGCGAATGGCAAGGCTGGGCATCGCTGGAACAGGTGAATCTGTTTGTCGCGCGTATCGCCAGTGCCAGCTTTATGGCCTATGCGCTGGGCCAAATTCTGGATGTCCACGTTTTTAACCGTTTGCGTCGTTTACCGCAGTGGTGGATCGCCCCTGCAGCGGCCATGTTCCTCGGTAATATCAGCGATACGCTGGCCTTCTTTTTCATCGCCTTCTACAAGAGTCCAGACCCGTTCATGGCCGCGCATTGGGTGGAGATCGCACTGGTGGATTACAGCTTCAAAGTGCTGATCTGCATGATTTTCTTCCTGCCCGCTTACGGTGTGCTGCTGAACAGCCTGCTGAAGCGTCTGGCTGAACGCTCTTCTCAACGCCAGGTGAATTTCGGCTAATTGCACATAGACGAAACGCGACAGCACGCTAAGATTTCCTGACAGACCGGCGGTTGCTTTTGACCGCCGATTCCGTTTTGATAGCCGTCATACTTCAAACGGCTGATCTGTTGGCCGCGCGCGGTTTTCCCACTTCCTTACTCACGTAAGCGCCGGGGAGACGCGCTGGCGACCTTTTTGACGCTTGAATTATTTAGGCTAAAAGCCTGAACGACTGGAATCATGTAAAAGGGAAAAGAATGCGTAACTTAGTGAAATATGCAGGTATTGGTTTGTTGGTATTGGGTCTCGCGGCTTGTGACCAGAAGAAAGAGGATACCGCTGCGGGCAGCAACGGTGCCAGCCCCAGCCAGTCGGCCCAGACTGTCAACCTGATGGACGGCAAGCTGAGCTTCACTCTGCCTGCGGGCATGTCGGATAAGAGCGGCAAGCTCGGTTCTGAATCCACCAATATGCATGTGTACGCCGATGAAACCGGTCAGCGCGCCATTATCGTGATTGCTGGTGACCCAACCAACGAAGCGCTGGATGCCCTGTCACAGCGTCTGGAACAACAACAGCGCGGTCGCGATCCGCAGTTGCAGGTGGTTTCCAATAAAGCGGTGACGCTGAAAGATCAACCTGCTCAGCAACTGGATACCGTGATTTCGGCCAACAACCAGACGTCATGGTCTTCCGTGATCCTGGCAAAAGTAGATGGCAAACTGCTGACCCTGCAAATTACCCTGCCAGCGGATAACCAGCAGCAGGCGCAGAGCGATGCCGATGCCATTGTGAAAAGCATCACCCTGAAGTAATCCCCTTCATCCTGCGAACTGCAGATGCGTTGGCTGCGTTTAAATGATATTGGGATCATAGTTATTGTTAACTACGCGCAGGGAAGCGAAGGAGCAGGCTGGGATAGCTCAGGGGCTGGCAATCCACAGCGCTGAACAGAATGAGCCAGCCAGGAGAGGACGCGGGCGAAAGGCGGGCGGCACACGATGTGCCATCCCCGCCGGTCCGTCAGGCAGACGAATGAAGTGAAGGAAAAGCGTCAGCGGCGCGAGAACGCCAGCCCCAAAGCGTCCCCAGACTGCGTTGGCCCTGGCCTTTCAAACGCTCTACCTTACAACCTCACCGGCGAAATATGCCAGATCTCATCCGCGTATTCCTGAATCGTTCTGTCCGCTGAGAAGTAACCCATATTGGCGATATTCAATGCCGCACAGCGCTGCCACTCATCCGGCTGGCGGTAGAGTTTATCCACCTTATCCTGCGCATCGACATAGCTGCGATAATCGGCCAGCAGCTGGTAGTGATCGCCGAAATTCACCAACGCATCAAACAGATTGCGATAGCGACCTGGCTCACCTGGACTGAATGCGCCGCTGGCAATTTGCGTCAGCGCCTGGTGCAGCTCGGCATCATCCTCATAATATTTACGCGGGTTGTAGCCATCCTTGCGCAGCTGCTCGACCTGCGGCGTGGTGTTGCCGAAGATAAAGATATTCTCCTCACCAACATGCTCGCGCATCTCGACGTTCGCACCATCCAGCGTACCGATGGTCAACGCGCCATTGAGGGCAAACTTCATGTTACTGGTACCCGATGCCTCGGTTCCCGCTGTGGAAATTTGCTCAGAGAGATCCGCCGCCGGAATAATGATCTGCGCCAGGCTTACGCTGTAGTTGGGAATAAACACCACCTTCAGCTTGTTCTTCACCTGGGGATCGTTGTTGATCACATTGGCCACATCGTTGATCAAATGAATGATGTGCTTCGCCACGTAATAGGCGGATGCCGCTTTACCGGCAAAGATATTCACGCGTGGCACCCAATCCGCAGTAGGATCAGTTTTGATGCGGTTGTAGCGCGTGATGACATGTAACACATTGAGCAACTGACGTTTGTATTCGTGAATGCGTTTGATCTGCACATCGAACAGCGCATGCGGATCCAGCACGATATCCATATTCTTCGCCACCCAATCCGCCAGACGCTTTTTGTTGGCGAACTTGGCATCGGCAATCTGCTCGATGAAGGCCGGATAATCGATGTGCGGCGTCAGTTCACTCAATTGACTGAGATCGGTACGCCAGGTGCGACCGATAGTCTCGTCCAATACATCGGACAGCGCCGGGTTGGCCAGCGCCAGCCAGCGACGCGGCGTCACGCCGTTGGTTTTATTACAGAAACGCCCCGGGAACAGGCGAGCGAAATCAGCAAACAGCGACTGCACCATCAGATTGGAATGCAGCTCTGAAACGCCATTCACCTTGTGGCTGACCACCACCGCCAGCCACGCCATGCGCACCTTACGGCCATTATTTTCGTCGATGATCGAGATGCGCGACATCAAATCCCAATCGTCGGGATAATATTCCTGGATGGTTTTCAGGAAGTAATCATTGATTTCAAACACGATGCTGAGATGGCGCGGCAGAATCTTGCCGAACATGTCCACCGGCCAGGTTTCCAGCGCTTCACTCATCAACGTGTGGTTGGTGTACGAGAACACCTGGCAAGTGACCTCAAAAGCGTCATCCCAGCTGAACTTGTGCTCGTCGATCAACAGGCGCATCAATTCAGGGATGGCTAAAACCGGGTGGGTATCATTGAGATGGATAGCAATTTTATCCGCCAGGTTGTCCCAGGTTTCATGCATTTGCCAGTGGCGACTCAAAATATCCTGCACTGTGGCGGAGACGAGGAAATACTCCTGACGCAAACGCAGTTCACGACCAGAATCGGTAGAATCATCCGGATAGAGCACGCGCGATACGTTCTCTGAATGGTTTTTATCTTCCACCGCCGCAAAGTAATCACCCTGGTTAAACTTGCCGAGGTTGATCTCATTGCTGGCCTGCGCGCTCCACAAGCGCAGCGTGTTGGTGGCATCGGTGTCGAAACCGGGAATGATTTGATCGTAAGCCGCCGCGATAATCTCTTCGGTTTCCAGCCAACGTACGCGCGCGCCTTCATGCTGCAGACGGCCACCAAAGCGGACTTTATAGCGGGTATTGAAGCGCTGGAACTCCCACGGATTGCCGTATTCCAGCCAGTAATCCGGAGATTCACGCTGCTGACCGTCGACAATGTTCTGCTTGAACATGCCGTAGTCATAACGAATGCCATAACCGCGTCCCGGCAAGCCGAGCGTGGCGAGCGAGTCGAGGAAACAGGCCGCTAAACGGCCCAGGCCGCCATTGCCAAGCCCTGGATCGTTCTCTTCGTCCATCAGTTCACTGAGGTCGAGCCCCATCTCGTCCAGCGCCTGATTGAGATCGTCATAGATGCCCATCGCCAGCAGTGCATTGCCCAGCGTGCGTCCCATCAGGAATTCCATCGACAGGTAGTAAACCTGACGCACATCCTGCGACAGCTGCGCACGGCTGGAGCGCAACCAACGTTCCACCATACGATCGCGCACTGCCAGCAAGGCGGCGTTAAGCCACTCATGCTGATTGGCGATCGACGGGTCTTTACCAATAGTAAACATCAGTTTATAGGCGATTGAGTGCTTCAGTGCGTCAACCGTTAACGTGGGTGAGGCATAGGTGAAAGGTGCATTCATATCCAGTATCCCAATCTCTGATTACAGCAAACGTTGATAAAGATCGCGGTAGGCTTGTGCGGCCACCTGCCAACTAAAATCCATCCCCATCGCCTGCCGCTGAACGTAGCGCCAGAGAGAAGGACGGGACCAGAGGACAAAAGCACGTCGAATCGCGCGGAGCAGCGACCAGGCGTTACTGTCTTCAAAACTGAAACCGCTTGCGACCCCGTCAGCGAGGTTCTCCAGCGAACTGTCCTGCACGGTATCCGCCAGCCCGCCGGTGCGGCGCACTAACGGCAATGTGCCGTATTTCAAACCGTACAACTGGGTTAAGCCGCACGGCTCAAAGCGGCTCGGCACCATAATCACATCGGCGCCACCGACAATGCGGTGCGAGAAGGCTTCGTGATAACCGATCTGCACGCCGACGCTGCCTGGATGTTCCGCCGCCGCAGCGAGGAAACCTTGTTGTAACTCTGCATCGCCCTGGCCCAACAGCACCAGTTGGCCGCCTTGCGCCAGCAGCCCCGGTAACGCTTCCAGCACCAGATCCAGCCCTTTCTGTTTGGTCAAACGACTGATGACACAAAATACGGGCACTTTGTCATCCACCTTCAGGCCCATGGCGATCTGCAATTGGCGCTTGTTCTCCGCCTTGCTCTCCAGCGTTTCCCGATCGTAACGCGCCGTTAGCAGCAGGTCGTGCGCCGGGTCCCAAATACCCGGGTCAACGCCATTCAGGATGCCACTTAACCGTCCCTCTTTCAGACGCTGCTCTAGCAGCGCTTCCATGCCATAACCAAATTCTGGCCGGGTGATTTCCAGAGCATACGTAGGGCTGACTGCCGTAATATGATCGGCATAAAACAATCCCGCCTTGAGATACGAAATTTGCCCGAAAAACTCTAACCCGTGCATGTCAAAAAAGGCGCGCGGTAGCTGAATCTCATCAAGGTGACGCGCATTGAATAAACCCTGGTACGCCAGGTTGTGCACGGTAAACACCGTTTTCGCCGGGCGACCTCGTGCCGCAATATAGGCGCAGGTCAGCCCTGCGTGCCAGTCATGCGCGTGCACCACATCGGGTTGCCAGTAGGTATCCAACCCGCTGGCCAGCTCGGCGCCCATCCAGCCCAGCAGCGCAAAACGCAGATAGTTATCCACGTAGGCAAACTGCGATGTGTCGTGATAAGGGCTGCCGGGACGCTCATACAATCCCGGCGCATCTATTAAATAAATGCCAACACCGTTAAATTGTCCAAATAATAAACGGACCGGCCCAGCAAAAGTATGTAACTCCGCCACGATTTCGGTATCAGGAATCCCTTTTCGCAGATCCGGATACGCGGGAATCAGTACCCGCGCATCCGTTCCACCGGCAATTTGAGCCTGAGGCAATGCGCCGACAACATCAGCCAACCCGCCTGTTTTTAACAGCGGGAAAAGTTCTGAACAGACATGTAAAACCTGCATCCTGGACCCCTATTGTGTTATCGCGCGCGTTCCCCGCGGCGATTGCCTGTATGTCTTGCTCGTAGCTTTCGTGGTCAGCCAGCCAATTTGGCCAGCATGGCGCGCGTCACCAAAACGATGCCTTCTTCTGAACGGTAAAAACGGCGGCTGTCTTCATCTGGGTTTTCACCAATCACCATGCCTTCGGGAATCACGCAGGCGCGATCGATCACGCAACGGCGCAGACGACAGGAACGATTGATCACCACATCTGGTAACAGCACCGATGAGTCGATATTGCAAAACGAGTTGATACGCACGCGTGGAAACAGCACCGAATTCACCACCACCGAACCGGAGATAATGCAGCCGCCGGAAACCAGTGAATTCATCGTCATGCCGTGGCTGCCCGAGCGATCCTGCACAAATTTGGCGGGCGGCAAGGGTTCCATATGCGTACGGATTGGCCAGTCGTGGTCGTACATATCCAGTTCTGGCGTGACCGAGGCCAGATCGAGATTCGCGCGCCAGTAGGCTTCCAGCGTTCCGACGTCACGCCAGTAAGGCTCGGCGTTTTCATCGTTCTGCACGCACGATAAGGTGAAGGAGTGCGCATACGCCTCACCGCTGGCGACAATTTTCGGCAGCAGATCTTTGCCGAAATCATGGGTCGATTCGGGGATCAGCAAATCCTCTTCCAACAGTTGGTAGAGATAATCCGCGTCGAACACGTAGATGCCCATACTGGCTAGCGCTTTGGTGTCATCACCCGGCATTGAAGGGGGTTTCGGCGGTTTTTCCACAAAATCGATCACGTTGTTGTCCGCATCCACCGCCATCACACCAAACGCCGTGGCTTCGGCGAGCGGCACGGGTAAGCAGGCGATAGTGCACTTCGCGCCGCGTTCAGCGTGATCGAGCAACATCCGCGAGTAATCCATTTTGTAGATATGATCCCCGGCGAGAATCACGATGTATTGCGCGCGATAGCGGCGAATGATGTCGAGGTTCTGCGAAACCGCATCGGCAGTACCGCGATACCAATGCTCGGTGGAGGCACGCTGCTGCGCCGGCAGCAAATCAACAAATTCATTCATCTCTTCGTTGAATAGCGACCAGCCGCGCTGGATGTGCTGCGTTAATGTATGCGACTGATATTGGGTGATCACGCCAATGCGCCGAATACCCGAATTGATACAATTCGACAGCGCAAAGTCGATGATGCGGAACTTGCCGCCGAAATGAACGGCAGGTTTGGCGCGTTTCGCGGTGAGATCTTTCAGACGCGTACCGCGCCCGCCAGCAAGGATCAACGCCACCGTTTGTGTAGGGAGCTGGCGCGCCAGCATCAGTGGATCTGTTCTATCTAACTTAACCATGTCTGACTCCTTATGATTGCTTTAGGAACACACACACGCCGTGTGCGGGCCCGTGCCAGACAGTTGTCAGGATGGGGTTATCTTCCCCGGCGAAAGGAGGAATGGCACGCCACTCTCCGTCTGGTAAGGCAAGGTCACTCACCGATTCCGTGGCGTTGATTGTTATTAACCAGCGGCTGGAGAGCAGGATCTGCATTCTGTGCGCCCCCTGTTCCCACTCCTCATTTCCCAGTGGTTTGCCGCTGGCATTGAACCACTGCACATTGCCATCGCCTTCCTGCCACCAACGATCTGCCCTCAACGCGGGAATGCGCTGACGCAGCCGGATTAATGCGGCAGTGAAGTCGACCAGTCCAAAATCATCCTGATGCCAGTGCAACCAGGTGAGCGGGTTGTCCTGACAGTAAGCGTTATTGTTGCCGTGCTGGCTGTGACCGCGTTCGTCACCGGCCAGCAGCATTGGTGTACCTTGCGCCAGCAGCAGCGTGGTCAGCAGAGCATGCACGCTACGCCGACGACGTTCGACAATATCGAAATTGACCTGTAGCCCCTCTTTGCCATGGTTATGGCTGAAGTTGCTGCTGCTGCCGTCACGATTGTCTTCGCCGTTAGCCTGATTGTGTTTGTTGTTGAAGCTCACCACGTCGCGCAGCGTAAAACCGTCATGCGCGGTGATCAGATTGATACTGGCGTGCGGTAAGCGCCCCTCTCGCTGGAACACATCGCTGGAGGCGGCAAAGCGCCGGGCAAATTCGCCATTATTGAGCTGGCCATGCAGCCAGTAACGACGCGCGGCATCGCGGAAATGGTCGTTCCATTCCGCGAATCCTGCGGGAAAATTGCCCACCTGATAGCCGCCGGGGCCGATATCCCACGGTTCAGCAATCAATTTGACCTGTGACAGTACCGGACAGGCTTTAATGGCGGCGAACAGCGGGGCATCCTGACGATAGTCAGGCGTACGGCCCAGCACGCTGGCAAGGTCAAAGCGGAAGCCATCAATATGGCAGTCCCGCACCCAATAGCGCAGCGCCTCTAATGCCCATTCCATCACCTGCGGATCGCTGAGATTGAGCGTGTTGCCGCAGCCGGTCCAGTTTTGGTATTCACCCTGCGCGTCGAGCCAGTAATAGCTGGCGTTATCCACGCCGCGCAGTGAAATGTTGGGGCCAATCTCTTCCAGTTCGGCGCTGTGGTTGAACACCACATCGAGGATCACTTCGATACCCGCCGCATGCAGCGCTTTGACTGCCTGCTGAAACTCCTGCAAAGGCGTTAAACCCTGCTCACCAGACGCGTAGCGGGGATCCACCGCCCACAGCGCGAACGGGTTGTAACCCCAGTAATTGCTCAGCCCGAGTCGTAGCAAACGCGGCTCGCTGGCGAAGTGCGCAATCGGCAGCAGCTCCAGCGCGGTAATACCGAGATGGCGCAAGTACTTCACCATAGCAGGATGGCCCAGTGCCGCATAAGTCCCGCGCAGCCTTTCCGGAATTTCCGGATGTTGCTGAGTTAAGCCGCGCACGTGAGCTTCATAAATCACGGTCTTGCCCCACGGCGTACGCAGCGGCTTATCCGTCTCCCAATCGAAGTCTTCACTGATGACCAAGGATTTTGGCGCGATCACGGCGTTATCCTGACTGTCTGGCTGCTGATCGCCACTGTTGAAACGCGGATCGTCCGGCACATCCCCCACCACTGCTTTGGCACAGGGATCCACCAGCAGTTTGGCGGGGTTAAATCGGTGCCCTTGTTGAGGCGACCACGGACCATACACACGATAGCCATAACGCTGGCCGGGCTTTAAAGCCGGAAAATAGCCGTGCCAGATATCCCCACTGCGAGCGGGTAACGAGAAGCGCCGCTCGACACCGTGTGCGTCAAACAGGCATAGCTCCACCTGCTCAGCGTGACGAGAAAACAGCGTAAAGTTAACGCCGCGCCCATCGTAATGAGCGCCCAACGGCGTCGGCTGCCCGGTCTCCAGCATCAGTCGCCCTCCCGCACCAGCCAAATGGTGGCCAGCGGCGGCAAAGTCAGGCTGATCGATTGCGCACGACCGTGGCTCTCAATCGCATCGGTATGCACCACACCATGATTGCGCACATCACTGCCGTGATAATCCTGTTGGTCGGTGTTCAACACCTCACGCCAGCCGCCTTGCTGATTAACGCCAAAGCGATAGTCATGACGAGCAACCGGAGTGAAGTTACTGGCGACAATGATTTCATTGCCGTCACGGTCGCGGCGGACAAATACAAACACCGAGTTTTCGTGATCGTCGACCACCAGCCATTCAAAGCCCTGCGCATCGAAATCCAGTTGGTGTAATGGCGTGAAGTGTTTGTAACTGTGGTTGAGATCGCGCACCAGACGCTGCACGCCGTTGTGCCAGTTATCCTCACCCTCCAGCAGA
The DNA here is from genome assembly GCF_000963995.1 of Pantoea sp. SM3. Taxonomy (NCBI): domain Bacteria; kingdom Pseudomonadati; phylum Pseudomonadota; class Gammaproteobacteria; order Enterobacterales; family Erwiniaceae; genus Pantoea; species Pantoea sp. SM3. The sequence continues at coordinate 24,782 of NZ_JZRD01000024.1, read as the reverse complement.
TGCCAGTCGAGGCTCGAATCGTGATTCCACTCGCGGCCTTGAGCAAACTCGTTGCCCATAAACTGCAGCTTTTTACCGGGGAAGCCCCACATCCAGCCGTAATAGGCACGCAGGTTGGCAAATTTTTGCCAGGCATCTCCCGGCATGCGATCGAGGATTGAGCGCTTGCCATGCACCACTTCGTCATGCGACAGCGGCAGCACAAAGTTTTCGGTGTAGTTGTACAGCATGCCGAAGGTCATCAGGTTGTGATAATAACGACGGTGTACCGGGTCAAGCTTCATGTAGTCGAGCGTGTCGTGCATCCAGCCGAGGTTCCATTTAAACCAGAAGCCGAGACCGCCATCTTCAGAAGGACGTGTCACACCCGGATAATCGGTGGACTCTTCCGCCACGCTGATGGTGCCCGGTGCCGCACGGCCCAGCGTACGGTTGGTGTGGCGCAGGAACGAGATAGCTTCGAGGTTCTCACGGCCGCCAAAGTGGTTGGGCACCCATTCGCCCTCTTTGCGGCTGTAATCGCGATAGATCATGGAAGCCACCGCATCCACACGCAGACCGTCAATGCCGAATCGCTCCATCCAGTACAGTGCGTTACCGGAGAGATAGTTGCTGACTTCACGGCGACCAAAGTTATAAATCAGCGTGTTCCAGTCCTGATGGTAACCCTCGCGGGGATCGCTGTGTTCATACAGCTCTGTGCCATCAAATTTCGCCAACCCAAAGTCATCACTGGGGAAATGGCCTGGCACCCAGTCGAGTAACACGTTGATGCCTGCATCGTGCGCTGCGGCGATAAAGTGCCGGAACTCGTCGCGCGTGCCGAAGCGGCGCGTCGGCGCATACATGCCAAGAGGCTGATAGCCCCAGCTGCCATCAAACGGGTGTTCGTTGATCGGCAACAGCTCAATGTGGGTGAAGCCCATCTCTTTCACATATGGAATGAGCTGTTCCGCCAACTCTTTGTAGCTCAACCAAAAGTTGTTGTCGGTGTGGCGGCGCCACGAACCCAGGTGCACTTCGTAAATTGAAATCGGCTGATCAAAGGCGTTGGCGGCTTTGCGCTGCGGCTGCATCTCTACTTTTGGCGGCAGGCCACAGATCATTGAGGCGGTCTGCGGGCGCATCTGTGCCTCAAAGGCGAACGGGTCGGCTTTGATCCGCATCTGCCCAGACGCATCAATGATTTCATATTTGTACAGCTGACCATTGACCGCGCCAGGCACGAATAACTCCCAGATACCCAGCTCGCGACGGAAGCGCATCGGGTGACGACGACCGTCCCAGAAGTTGAACTCGCCGACCACGGAAACCCGGCGTGCATTGGGTGCCCACACCGAGAATCGCGTACCACTGACGCCATCAATGGTTGCGCCATGCGCTCCCAGGGTTTCATAGGGCCGTAAATGCGTGCCCTCGCCCAGCAGCCAGGCGTCCATTTCCGCCAGCAGCGGGCCGAAGCGATAGGCATCGTCGATCAGGTTTTGCTGGCCGTGCCAGGTGACCGCCAGTTGATAGCGAAACAGGTTTTTACGACGGGGGATCACCCCGCTGAAGAAGCCGCGCGAATCGAGGCATTTAAGCTGCGCGCATTTGCGTCCGGTGTTGGTTTCAATCACCCAGACTTCGGAGGCATCAGGCAGCAGTGCACGCACTTCGAGGCCTTCGACAGTTTGGTGCATCCCCAGAAACGAGAAGGGATCGGCATAATTCCCGGCAAAAAGGGCATTGATCGCATGGCGATCGGGAAGCTCTGACATGACTTTCTTCCTATGATTTCGCGCAGGCGACCGGAGTGGACAACAATGCCGCCTCTGGTGCGCTGCTTTTCATTGAGCCATACATACACCAGCAAGAGAGGACACCGTCCATGGGAGAAGATCTTAGCCGTGTACAACAACCATTCAGTTCGGAAAGCAAAAACAGTTAACAACCGGCACATCACTGTTAAATCATAGCTTGGGGCTGGCAGAAGCCAGGGGGGAAAGCAAAAAAATCTTGTTAGACGAGCAAAAAGGGGAAGCGGATCACTTGTCAGGCGCAATTTGCGTTAAGTTTTGCAACCTGCATTACAAAAAAGGCCGGGAAACCCCGGCCTGTCTGATTTGTCGCTGCGCTTAGTCGATCAGCAAACGCAACATGCGGCGCAGCGGTTCAGCCGCGCCCCACAGCAACTGGTCACCCACGGTGAAGGCCGAAAGGTATTCCGGCCCCATGTTCAGCTTGCGCAGTCGGCCAACTGGCGTGGTCAGCGTGCCGGTGACGGCCGCAGGCGTCAGCTCACGCAGGGTGATTTCGCGGTCGTTTGGCACCACTTTCACCCACTCGTTGTGAGAAGCCAGCAGCTGTTCGATTTCGTTGAGCGGAATATCTTTTTTCAGCTTCAGGGTGAACGCCTGGCTGTGGCAACGCAGTGCGCCGACACGCACGCACAGACCATCAACCGGGATCGGGCTGCTGGTACGCAGGATTTTGTTGGTTTCTGCCTGGCCTTTCCACTCTTCGCGCGTCTGGCCATTATCCAGTTGCTTGTCGATCCACGGGATCAGGCTGCCGGCTAACGGCACGCCGAAATTGTCGGTCGGCAAAGTGCCAGAACGGGTGAAATCGGTGACGCTGCGTTCAATTTCCAAAATCGCCGAGGCCGGATCTTGCAACGATTTTGCCACGTGGTTGTGCAGCATGCCCATTTGCGTCAGCAGTTCACGCATATGGCGTGCGCCGCCACCTGAAGCCGCCTGGTAAGTGGCGACAGACGCCCACTCCACCAGATCGTTAGCGAACAGGCCGCCGAGTGACATCAGCATCAGGCTGACGGTGCAGTTACCGCCGACGAAGGTTTTGATACCGTTGTCGAGGCCCTGACGAATCACATTATGGTTAACCGGATCGAGAATAATGATGGCGTCATCTTTCATGCGCAGCGTGGAGGCTGCATCAATCCAGTAACCCTGCCAGCCGCTTTCACGCAGCTTAGGATAGACTTCACTGGTGTAGTCACCGCCCTGACAGGTGATAATAATATCCAGCGCCTTCAGCGCCTCGATATCAAAAGCATCCTGCAGCGCACCGGTCGACTTGCCGCCGAAAGTCGGTGCCGCCTGACCAAACTGAGACGTGGAGAAGAAGACCGGATTGATCACATCAAAATCACGTTCTTCACTCATGCGTGACATCAGCACAGAGCCGACCATGCCACGCCAACCAATAAAGCCTACATTCTTCATTTTCTGTCCGTCCGGGGCGTTTTCACTGTGCCCTTCGTGGTGCGAGGAAAAGACCAAGCGGAATATCCAGTTGATCTGCGTAATAATCAGGTTTACCTGCGACCTCCAACTCTACAAAATGCAGGCTTTCTGGCAAGTGAATTAATTCGATTGCGCCAACTTTTTCAGCAGTACAACTAATACTCCCCTCAGTGAATCGAGGTACGGGCAGGCGGAAATTCGGCGTATCTCGACGGCTACGCGAGTCAGCGTTTCGTAAGCCCGTCGTCGCCAACGCACCTCAGTTTAAAAAATGACGGGGAAAAAGGGATGGCTTTTACCTATGACTGAAATGATATCTGCGACCATATTGCTGCTGTTAATTATGGACCCGCTGGGCAACCTGCCGATTTTTATGTCGGTGCTCAAGCATCTCGAACCCAAGCGCCGACGTGCGGTGTTGATACGTGAAATGCTGATCGCACTGATCATCATGCTGCTGTTCCTGTTTACCGGCGAACGTATTCTGGCGTTCCTCAATCTGCGCACCGAAACCGTCTCGATCTCCGGTGGTATCATCCTGTTCCTCATCGCCATTCGCATGATTTTCCCCTCTGGCGAAACCAGCACCAGCGGATTACCGGCGGGTGAAGAGCCGTTTCTGGTGCCGCTGGCGATTCCGCTGGTCGCAGGTCCTTCGCTGTTAGCCACGCTGATGCTGCTGTCACATCAATATCCTAATCAGATGTCACATTTGGTTGGCGCATTGCTGATTGCCTGGGGCGTGACCGTGGTCATTCTGCTGATGTCAGGACTGTTTTTACGCCTGTTGGGTGACAAAGGCGTTAACGCGCTGGAGCGGTTAATGGGATTGATTTTGATTATGCTGGCAACACAGATGTTTCTGGATGGGATTCGCGCTTATCTGAAACTGTAGCGAATAGACAGCGGGCGGCTCATTGGTCGCCCGCTCGCATTATTATTTCTGCTTCTTCTCTATCGGTTTGCCCGACCAGTAACCCGCCAGCAGTGAACCTGACAGATTGTGCCACACCGAGAACAGCGCGCCCGGCAACGCGGCCAGCGGTGAGAAGTAAAGTTTGCCCAGTGTGGCTGCCAGACCTGAGTTCTGCATACCCACTTCCAGCGCCAGCGTGCGGCAGGTAGATTCGTCAAAGCCAAACAGCTTGCCGCCCCAGTAACCGCCCAGCAGGCCGATGGCGTTATGCAGGATCACCGCCGCAATCACTACCAGGCCGACAGAACCGATAAAGCCCTGAGAACCCGCTACCACTGCGCTGATAATCAGCAGAATACAGACCATGGAAAATGCCGGCAGATACGGCTCAACACGGCGCACCACGCTGTTCATCGAGTGGTGGATGATCAGACCCAGACCAATCGGGATAACCACGATTTTAACGATGCTGAGCAGCATGCCGATCACATCGACCTGAATGTGAGTATCGACATAGAAGCGCGTCAGTAGCGGCGTCGCGAAAACCCCCACCAGCGCAGACACTGAAGAGATGGTCACGGACAGGGCCACATCGCCCTTCGCCAGATAGATCATCACGTTGGACGCGGTGCCGCTGGCCACGCTGCCTACCAAAATCATCCCAGCCGAGAGATCCGGCGGCATATGGAACAGTTTTGCCAGGCCCCAGGCGGCGAGTGGCATCACCAGATAGTGCAAAAAGGTGCCGGCGATAACCGGTGCCGGACGCGTCAGTACACGTTTGAAATCATCAATATTCAGAGTGACGCCCATGCCGAACATGATCAGCATCAGCAGATAAGTCACCCACGGCCCAATGCCGAGGAACGTCGAGGGTGAATAATACGCCGCGACCGAGAGCAGCACGGCCCAGAGCGGGAACAGGCGGGTTAATTTGGCGAGCATGGAGAGACTTCCTTAGATATTTTTTAATTTATTTCATATGCCACAGATGAAGTGCCGCGCGGGGAACGACCACAGCGACGGACGCGGGATCATAACATTTCATTATCGTGACGTAAGGCGGGAAGTCGCTGGCAGGATAAAATGCGGATCGTATGCGGCAAATCCGGGTAAACAGCGAAGATATCCGCTACTTTTAGGGCAGTGAACGAGATATCACACGCCTGTTGCCTGTCGCAAAAATAAAAAAGCCGGACCAGGTCCGGCTTGATGGATTGCGCTAAAAATTTGCCTTAAGAACCAAAAAGATTCTTATGCAGCGCACGCACCACTTCTTCTGCGTCTGGCGTTGGTACCAGGAAGCACAGGTTATAGCTGCTGGCTCCATAACAGATCATGCGCAGGTTAAACGGCTCAAGGGCACCAAACACCTCTTTGCCGACGCCGCAGGCTTTCGACAGGTTATTGCCGATAATGGCCACCAGCGCCAGGTTCTCTTCCACTTCCACGCGGCACAGTGAAGAGAGCTCAGTCAGCAGTGCTTGCGTCAACAAGCTTTCACCGGTGGTCGAAGAACCGGTGGTATCCAGCGTCAGCGCCACGCTCACTTCTGAAGTGGTGACCAGATCGACGGAGATGTTATGGCGGGCCAGAATCGCAAACACTTCGGCCAGGAAGCCGTGCGCGTGCAGCATGTTCAGGCTATGCAGCGTCATTAGCGTCTGTTTACGACGCAGCGCCAGCGCACGGAACAGCGGCGGATTCTGGGTTTCATTGCACACACGCGTGCCACCCGCAGCCGGATCTTTACTTGAACCCACGAACACCGGAATGTCACTGCGCACCGCAGGCAGTAAGGTCGCCGGATGCAACACTTTCGCGCCGAAAATCGCCATTTCAGCCGCTTCCTCGAAGGTGATCTCTTCGATGCGTTTCGCGGTGGGCACTACGCGTGGGTCGGTGGTGTAGATACCGGCCACGTCGGTCCAGATATCCACACGCGACGCCTGCAGGGCTTCCCCCAACAGTGCTGCGGTATAGTCGCTGCCGCCACGTCCCAGCGTGGTGGTGCGCCCTTTGCCTTCGCTACCAATAAAGCCCTGAGTAATGACCAGCGCTTCTGCAACACGTGGAGCCAGTTGCGCGGTGGACAGCTCTTTCAGCGTGGCAACATCAGGCTCAGCACGACCGAAACGGTCGCTGGTACGCATCACTTTACGCACGTCAAACCATTCGGCATTGACCTGACGCTCACGCAGGACCTCCACAAACAGCAGGGTCGACATCAGCTCACCGTGGCTCACCAGCTCATCGGTCAGCGCATGTGATGTCGCCAGCGCAGTGGCTTCCGCCAGCATCAGGATATTTTCCAGCATGCGATCAATCTCCTGGCGAATCACTTCAGGGGATTGCAGGCGATCAATGATGGCGTATTGAATATTGCGAATTTCGTCCAGCAGGTGCGCGCGCTGCTCCAGTTCCCGGCCTTCAGCCAGAGAAACCAGCAGATTAGTCACGCCAGCAGACGCAGAGAGCACCACTAAACGGGTGTTGGCATCGGAGAGCACAACATCCGCGCTGCGGTTCATGGCATCAAAATCGGCAACGCTGGTGCCGCCAAATTTCGCCACGATCAGATTTTGAGACATGTAACGAACCTCGTGTCAGATTAGCTTTCTCCCGTTGTTAAACGGAAGCGGTGATTTCAGCCTTGGCACAAGAGAAGAGCAGAATTGGACAGACAAGATCAGGAGATGAGTCACCAAAAGCACTTCACCTTGCGAAACGTCCGACTGCGGACGCTTCTGGTGACAACCCAGAGGATTCAGCCCCTGCAGCCGACAGGACAACACTCCGCGTGTTGTTCCATCTCGGCGTCGCACCCCATGATGTGTTGTCGTTGGATACGGATCCTCAAACACACTGCCTGGGCGACGCGCCTCTTCTGGCTTGCACCCAAAGGTGCAAGTCGCGGGCACAAAATACTGATTAATTCTTCCGCTGTCCAGCCTTGCAACACGTTGAAAATTCTTTTTTAGAATTACGCCAGCGCATCGCAGAACAAACGCTGGCGCTCGCACCCGCCTAAAGTAGTCAACGGCGCGCAAAAACGCGGCTTTTTGCTGATGCGGCACAGGGAATTTTTTTGCCAGAACATCGACAATCGCCGCCGGATTAACCTGAAACCTTGCGGCCACGGTCACAAATTTTTTCCCTTCGTTTGCAACTGTGGTCATACTGAAACCCGTTCGCGGTAGCGTATCAGCCACAAGAAATGCTTAGCACGCTGGGCCAGCAGGACGCGCCCGGCTGGAATGACGGTTCTTATTTCAACAAGAGTGTTGCCATGAAAAATATCAATCCGAAACAAACCGCAGCCTGGAAAGCGCTGCAGCAGCATTTTGACCAGATGAAATCGGTGCAGATCGCCGACCTGTTTAAAGATGATGCCGATCGTTTTGCGAAATTCTCTGCCACTTTCGACGATCAGATGCTGGTGGATTTCTCAAAAAACCGCATCACCCAGGAAACCCTCGATAAGTTACAGGCGCTGGCAAAAGAGACCGATCTGGCGGGCGCCATCAAATCCATGTTCTCTGGTGAGAAGATCAACCGCACCGAAGAGCGTGCCGTGCTGCACGTTGCTTTGCGTAATCGCAGCAACACGCCAATCATTGTTGATGGCAAAGATGTGATGCCAGAAGTGAACGCGGTGCTGGCGAAGATGAAAGGCTTCTCTGAGCGCATCATCAGCGGCGAGTGGAAAGGTTATACCGGCAAAGCGATCACCGACGTGGTGAACATCGGTATCGGCGGTTCGGATCTCGGTCCATTCATGGTGACTGAGGCGCTGCGCCCGTATAAAAATCACCTGAACATGCACTTTGTTTCTAACGTGGATGGCACGCACATTGCCGAAACGCTGAAAGATCTCAGCCCGGAAACCACCCTGTTCCTCGTGGCGTCTAAAACCTTCACCACGCAGGAGACCATGACCAACGCCCACAGCGCGCGCGACTGGTTCCTGAAAACCGCGGGCGATCAGCAGCATGTCGCCAAACACTTTGCTGCGCTGTCGACCAACGGTAAAGCGGTGGGCGAGTTCGGTATCGATACCGACAACATGTTTGAGTTCTGGGACTGGGTCGGCGGTCGCTATTCACTGTGGTCAGCGATTGGCTTGTCGATCATCCTGTCAGTGGGCTTCGAGAACTTCGAACAGCTGCTGAGCGGCGCGCATGCGATGGACAACCACTTTGCCAACACACCAGCCGAGCAGAACCTGCCAGTGCTGCTGGCACTGATTGGTATCTGGTACAACAACTTCTTTGGTGCCGAAACCGAAGCCATCCTGCCTTACGACCAGTACATGCACCGCTTCGCGGCGTACTTCCAGCAGGGCAACATGGAGTCCAACGGTAAGTACGTGGATCGCGAAGGTAACCCGGTGGATTACCAGACTGGCCCAATTATTTGGGGCGAGCCAGGCACCAACGGCCAGCATGCGTTTTATCAGCTGATTCATCAGGGCACCAAACTGATCCCTTGCGACTTTATCGCCCCGGCGCAGACCCACAACGCACTGACCGATCACCATCCGAAACTGCTGTCGAACTTCTTCGCGCAGACCGAAGCACTGGCGTTTGGTAAATCTCGTGATGTGGTCGAGAAAGAGTTTACCGATGCCGGTAAATCCGTTGAGTCTGTTGCTCACATCGTGCCGTTCAAGGTTTTCGAAGGTAACCGCCCAACCAACTCCATCCTGCTGCGTGAGATCACCCCGTTCAGCCTGGGTGCACTGATTGCGCTGTACGAACACAAGATCTTCACTCAGGGCGCGATTCTTAACATCTTCACCTTTGACCAATGGGGTGTTGAATTGGGCAAACAGCTGGCAAACCGTATTCTGCCAGAGCTGGAAAATGCAGCGCAGATTAACAGCCATGACAGTTCCACTAATGGCTTAATTAACCGCTACAAATCCTGGCGTTAATTTTCCTGCCGATACGAATAAGGCGGCTTCATTGCCGCCTTATTTTTGTCAAACATGCGGTTATCCTCCTAAATTTGATACTGAGTGGCCCCATCGCGGTTAGATAATTCTTAAAATGGTCTAAGGAAAATCGGAAGTTGCCGTTCAACAACGACAGTTCATTGATCAAAAAATGGATCTAAATAAGCCGCTTATAATATGTATCTGATTGATTAAACAGTTATTAAAATTAAGTCCCGATCAGGAAATTCTGATTATTCCTATTCCGTACCATTTTTTAATGCAAAAGTGAAAAATCCTGCCGCATCAATCTCAGCCACTCAAATATTCCACCCTCGTAAAAATATTCATTAAAAAAAAGCAGCTATCGCCATTTCGCCGTATTTATCACCAGAATAATCCCTGATTATCACCCTCTTTTACTGACAATGAACTCTGGTAATTTGTTGCCCTATACTGAACGCGCCCGAAATTAGGGTACATCCTTCATTCATTTGTTTCTAAAAATGCAGGAAACGTTGTTATGAAAAAACTGATGGTTGCCGGTGCAGCCTTACTTTACGTCGCCGTTTCTTCCGCTGCGATTGCCGCACCGGAAGAAGCTGGTGCTGCAGCAGGTGCGCAGGCGGGAGCAATCTCGACCGGTGCCACTACTGCTGTCGGTATCGGCGCACTGGGCGCGTTAGTCGGTCTCGGCATCGCTGCTGCTGGCGGTGGCGACGGCGCAAATACCGGCACAACAACGACCACCACAACGAGCACCACGCGTTGATGTAGCACCTTTAAACATAACCACACAGCCGTGTGGTTATTTTTTGCCTGGTTTTACTTTTTGACAGGGATATACACAGTGCACCGACTCTCCTTGCTGCTTTTCTGCCTGCTGCTGCAGGCCTGCACACAAACGCAAAAAGGCCTGGAACAAACCGTGATGCTGGCCGTGAACGGTCCGGATGATGTCACCGTCACCGATGAGCAGGTCGCCAGTCTCCCTTATGCCAGCCTGTATGCGCGAATCAATGAAGGGCCACGCATTTTTGTGGTGCTCGGTTACGACGAAAACGGCCAACAGAAATGGATCACTCAGGATAAGGCGATGCTGGTGATGCAGCATGGCAGGCTGGTCAAAACGCTGGGGCTGACCAGCAACCTTGATGAGGTCAGCAATCTGGCGCAGGATCCGCTCGCCGATGCGCAGCATCTGCAAAACAATGCCAGCTGGACCCGCGTGGTGCAGTGGCGCGAGAAAGAGAAAGTGCGCGCTGCCACCGCCATTTCCACCTTTCAGCGCGGCGATGACACCGTGCTGAACATCGCTGGTGAGCGCGTGCCCTGCCGTGTCTGGATCGAGACCGTGCGAATGGATGATGTCGGCGCAGAATGGCAAAACACCTTCTGGATCGATAACCGTGATGGCAGCGTTTTGCAGGCAAATCAAATGCTCGCCGCAGATGCCTTCCCTGTTGAAACCACTATTCTGAAGCCGGCGAAATCATGAAAATAATCTCCCCTCTGTTAACGGCCATCGCGCTGCTGACGGCCGGTTATGCGCTGGCAGATAGTCAGGTCACGGTGCATGACCTGCACAGCCAAAACAGCCTGCAGATCGATCATGCACAGAATCTGGCGCAGCTGGTCAGCAACCCGGCAATACACACCTGGTGGCCCGGCACGGTGATCGCTGAACGTGGCGCTACGGCGGTGGCACAGCAACAACAGAAACAGCTGCTGGCTGATTTACGCACCTGGCAGGCTGACAGCGGCGATACGCTGGCAGCGACCATTGGCGCGGTGATCCACCAGCTCAGCGCGATACAGGTCACCGGACGCCAGTTCACTACGCTCGATCCTGATTGGGTGCGCCTGCGTCCAGAAGCCAATCGCACGCTGCAGGGCAGCTACGACCTCTACACGCTGCCGCAACCGAATCAGGTGCTGATTCTCGGCGCGCTGGAACATCCCGGCAAAGCAAGCTGGCAACCCGGTCGTACCGTGCGTGATTACCTTGATACGCACGATCGCCTGTCAGGAGCCGAGCGCAGTTTCGCCACGGTGATCTCGCCTTCCGGTCAGATGCAGCAGGTGCCGGTCGCCTACTGGAATCAACGTCACGTGGAAGTGGCACCCGGCAGCATCATCTGGCTGGGCTTTACCTCGTGGAGCCTGCCCTGGGGCAAAGCTGATTTGAATGCGCGCATGCTTTCTGTTCTGACACACCGGATTCCAGACTGATGAAAAAACAATTACTTCTCAGCCTGTTGGCTGCTTCTGTCTCTGCGGCATGCCAGGTGCACGCGGAAACCTGGCCGGAACCCATCGGGCCATCACAATCGGATTTCGGCGGCGTGGGTTTGATGCAGACCCCCACGGCACGTATGGCGAAAGAGGGCGAATTCAGCCTGAACTTCCGCGATAACGATCAATATCGCTACTACTCTGCTTCGCTGCAGCTGTTCCCATGGCTGGAAACTACCGTGCGTTACACTGACGTGCGCACGCGTCGTTATAGCGCAGTTGAAGGCTTCAGTGGCGACCAAAGTTATAAAGATAAAGCCTTCGATGTGAAGCTGCGTCTGTGGCAGGAGAGCTACTGGCTGCCTGAAGTGGCAGTCGGATCGCGTGATTTGGGCGGTACCGGCCTGTTTGACAGTGAATATCTGGTGGCAACCAAAGCCTGGGGACCGTTTGATTTCACCATGGGCATCGGCTGGGGCTACCTCGGTAACAGCGGCAGCATCAAAAACCCGTTCTGCTCCTACAGCGACAGCTTCTGTAGCCGCACCGGCGGTGGCTCAGCGGGTTCTATCAATGGTTCCCAAATGTTCCACGGCCCGGCAGCCTTGTTTGGCGGCGTGGAGTATCAAACCCCCTGGCAGCCGCTACGCCTGAAGCTGGAATATGAAGGCAATGATTATCAGGATGACTTTGCCGGACGTCTGGAACAGCGCAGCAAGGTCAATGTTGGAGCGATTTATCGCCTGACCGATTGGGCCGATATCAACGCCAGCTATGAGCGTGGCAACACCTTTATGTTTGGCGTGACCGTGCGCACTAACTTCAACGATCTGCGCCAGTCGCACATTGATAGTGCCAAACCGGCTTACCATCCGCAGCCGCAGGGCGATCTGTTGCAACCGACGGTGGTAGCCAACCAGTTGACCGATCTGAAGTACAACGCCGGATTAAGCGGTCCGCGCATCCAGACCAAAGGCAGTACGCTGTATGTCTCTGGCGAACAGACGAAATATCGCGATACGCGCGAAGGCGTCGATCGTGCCAATCGCATCATCATGAACAACCTGCCGGCCGGCATTGATACCATAGATGTCACCGAGTCGCGTCTCAATATGCCGCAGGTGACCACCCGCACCGACGTTGCCAGCCTGCATAACGAACTCAGCGGTTACCCGCTGGGCCATGAGCAGCCGCTGCAGCAGACGCGTGAGAATCCGGTCGATCCAGGCGAGACTGAACAAGGCTTCTTTATCCGCAAAGATCGCCTTCACTATAATCTGGCACCGGTGCTCAATCAGTCGGTTGGTGGGCCTGAAAGCTTCTACATGTACCAACTGGGCGTGATGGGCAGCGTTGATTACGCACTGACCGATCACCTGCTGGTTAGCGGCAGCCTGTTTGGTAACCTCGCCAATAACTACGACAAATTTAACTACAATGGCGCGCCGGCTGACTCCACCCTGCCGCGCGTGCGAACCCATATTCGCGACTACGTCGAGAACAATGTTTACGTTAATGACCTGCAAGCCAACTACATGGGGTATCTCGGCAATGGCTTCTATGGCCAGGTGTACGGCGGTTATCTCGAAACCATGTACGGCGGCGTGGGTGGTGAAGTGTTGTATCGTCCGATAGACAGCAACTGGGCTTTTGGTGTTGATGCCAACTACGTGAAACAACGTGACTGGGACAACATGATGCAGTTCACCGACTACAAAGCCCCAACCGGACACTTCACTGCGTACTGGCGCCCATGGTTCATGCAGGACGTGCTGGTGAAAGCCAGCGTCGGTGAATATCTGGCGAAAGATAAAGGTGTAACGGTTGATGTGTCGAAGCGCTTCGACAGCGGTGTGATGGTCGGCTTCTACGCCACCAAAACCAACGTGTCCGCCGAGGCCTATGGCGAAGGCGACTTCACCAAAGGCTTCTATATCTCGATTCCAATGGATCTGTTTACCGTGACGCCAACTCGTGGCCGTGCGCAGGTGAATTGGGTGCCGCTAACGCGTGATGGCGGACAGATGCTGGGGCGTAAATATCAGCTGTATGACATGACCTCAGATCGTGATGCGCGGTTTAATTAACGACAAGTGTGGAAGGTTGAAACGGCGTTGACCTCCAGGTGCTTACCTGGAGGTCTCGGGGCCTTGCCTGGTTGGGCCCCGACTGCATGCTCTGCGCGTCCTTTTACGCCATCAGCCCATCAATCCGCGTCATAACCCAGATTCGGTGCCAGCCAGCGCTCAACCTCGCTGACACTCATCCCTTTACGCGCCGCATAATCTTCCACCTGATCGCGCTGTATCTGCGCCACAGCGAAGTATTTGCTGTCCGGATGGCTGAAATACCAGCCGGATACTGCCGCGCCCGGCCACATTGCAAAAGACTCCGTGAGCTTCATGCCAGTGTGCGTCTCCACATCCAGCAACTGCCAGATTTGCGCTTTCTCCGTGTGTTCCGGACAGGCCGGATAGCCCGGAGCAGGACGAATGCCCTGATAATTTTCGCGAATCAACTCTTCGTTACTCAGGTTCTCATGGGCATCAAAGCCCCAAATCACCTTACGTACCCGCTCATGCAGATATTCGGCAAAAGCTTCTGCCAGCCGGTCTGCCAGCGCCTTGACCATGATCTTGTTGTAATCATCGTGCTGCTGCTCATACGCTTCGGCCAGCGCATCTTCTTCCAGCCCACCGGTCACCGCAAAAGCGCCGAGATAATCGGCTTTACCGCTGGATTTCGGTGCGACAAAGTCAGCTAAGCAGTAGTTGGCGAAGTCAGTCTTCTCGGTCTGCTGACGTAAGTGATGGCTCACACCTATCACCTGATCGCGGTTTTCATCACGGTAGACTTCGATATCGTCTCCGACGCGGTTTGCCGGGAAAATCCCTACTACGCCACGCGGATTGAGGGTGCCGGTTTCACTGAGCCTGTCCAACATAGCGTTGGCATCGGCAAACAGGCGTTTAGCCTCTTCACCCACCACTTCATCTTCGAGAATGCGCGGGTATTTCCCCGCCAGCGACCAGGTCATAAAGAACGGCGTCCAGTCGATGTAGTGACGCAGCGTGTCGATACTGGCTTCCACCGCGCTGACCCCAAGGCGATGCGCGACCGGCGGCGTATAGCTTTCCCAGTCGATGGCATAATCGTTGTCGCGTGCGGTTTGCAGGCTGACCGGCGGCGTACGTGGCTTTTTACGTGCGTGCTGAATGCGCACCGTGTCGTATTCTTTGCGCGTGCGTGCCACAAACTCCTCTTTGAGGCTTTCGGAGAGCAGTGAAGAGACAACACCCACGGTACGCGAGGCGTTTTGCACATACACCGTTGGACCACTGTAGTTCTGCTCGATCTTCACCGCCGTATGCGCTTTCGACGTGGTCGCACCGCCAATCAGTAACGGAATGGTGAAGCCCTGGCGCTCCATCTCTTTCGCCACGTTGACCATTTCATCCAGTGATGGCGTAATCAGCCCAGAAAGCCCAATGATATCGGCATTTTCAGCCATGGCGGTTTTCAGGATTTTGTCACTTGGCACCATCACGCCAAGATCGATAATTTCGTAGTTATTACATTGCAGCACCACGCCGACAATGTTTTTACCGATGTCATGCACATCGCCCTTCACCGTCGCCAGCACGATTTTACCGTTGCTGCGCCCGGCTTCTTTGCTGGCTTCAATATAAGGTTCGAGATAGGCCACCGCTTGCTTCATCACGCGCGCCGATTTCACCACCTGCGGCAGGAACATTTTGCCCTCGCCGAACAAATCGCCGACCACGTTCATGCCGGACATCAGCGGCCCTTCAATCACCTCAATAGGCCGTGCGGCAGCCTGACGCGCCTCCTCGGTGTCCAGCTCGATAAATTCAGTGATGCCTTTTACCAGCGAGTATTCCAGACGCTTGACCACGTCCCAGCTACGCCATTCGGCCTGCTGCTTCTCCTGCTCACCGTCGCTCTTGCTACCGCGATATTTCTCCGCCAGCTCCAGCAAACGCTCGGTGCCATCGTCGCGGCGGTTCAGCACTACATCTTCCACCGCATCGCGCAATTCTGCGGGCAAATCATCATAAATCGCCAGTTGCCCGGCGTTGACGATGCCCATATCCATCCCGTTGCGAATCGCGTAATAGAGGAACACCGCATGAATCGCCTCACGCACCGGATCGTTACCGCGGAACGAGAACGACACGTTAGAGACGCCGCCGGAGATCATCGCATGCGGCAGTTCGCGTTTGATGTCTTCACAGGCACCAATAAAGTCCATCGCATAGTTATTATGCTCTTCAATACCGGTGGCGACTGCGAAGATATTTGGGTCGAAAATGATGTCTTCTGGCGGGAAACCGACCTCTTCCGTCAGGATCTTGTAGGCGCGACGACAGATTTCGATTTTGCGTGCGCGGGTATCCGCCTGGCCGACTTCGTCAAACGCCATCACCACCATGGCGGCACCGTAGCGTCGCACTTTACGCGCGTGTTCGATAAACGGCTCAACGCCCTCTTTCATCGAAATGGAGTTAACGATGCCTTTGCCCTGAATGCACTGCAGCCCTTTCTCGATCACCTCCCACTTGGAGGAGTCGATCATAATCGGTACGCGTGCGATATCGGGTTCACCGGCAATCAGGTTAAGGAAGCGCACCATCGCGGCTTCCGCATCCAGCATGCCTTCGTCCATGTTGATATCGATAATTTGCGCGCCACTTTCCACCTGCTGACGCGCCACATCCAGCGCTTCGTTATATTTCTCTTCTTTAATCAGACGCTTAAATTTGGCCGAACCGGTGACGTTGGTGCGTTCGCCGACGTTCACAAACAGTGAATCAGCGTGAATATTCAGGGGTTCCAGACCGGACAGACGGCAGGCAACAGGGATCTCAGGCAACTGACGGGGTGCAACGCCCTCAACCGCCGCCGCCATCGCCGCGATATGCTCCGGCGTGGTACCGCAGCAGCCGCCGATGATATTTAGAAAGCCAGCTCGCGCCCATTCGCCGATCTGTTCAGCCATGGTTGCCGCATCTAAATCGTATTCACCAAACGCATTCGGCAATCCGGCGTTAGGGTGGGCAGTGACATAGCCTTCCGCAATACGGGATAGCTCCTGCACATACTGACGCAACTCGTCCGGGCCCAGCGCACAGTTGAGGCCGAACGACAGCGGCTCGGCGTGACGCAGTGAGTTGTAGAAACCTTCGGTGGTCTGCCCGGAGAGCGTGCGACCCGAGGCATCGGTGATGGTGCCGGAGATCATCACCGGCAGCTTCACACCCATCGCTTCCATCTCGACCTGCACAGCGTAAATCGCCGCCTTGGCGTTCAGGGTATCGAACACTGTCTCAATCATGATCAGGTCGGAGCCACCCGCAATCAGGGCATGCGTTGATTCGCGGTAGGCTTCCACCAGCTGATTGAAGGTGACGTTTCGGAAGGCAGGATCGTTCACATCGGGCGAAATGGAGCAGGTGCGGTTGGTGGGACCGAGCACGCCCGCAACATAGCGCGGTCGGTCAGGTGTTTTTACCGTCCATGCATCCGCACTGGCACGCGCCAGTTTTGCCGCTTCAAAGTTAATCTCCGCTGACAAAGCTTCCATCGCGTAATCTGCCATCGCAATGGTGGTGGAGTTGAAGGTGTTGGTTTCCAGAATATCTGCGCCAGCGGCGAGATAAGCATCATGAATTTCGCGAATAACGTCCGGTTTGGTGAGCACTAACAGATCGTTATTGCCTTTTAAATCAGAAGGCCAGTCGGCAAAACGGCTGCCCCGGAAATCTGCTTCACTCAGTTTATAACTCTGGATCATGGTGCCCATGCCACCATCCAAAATCATAATGCGCTGTGCAAGCTGCTGATGCAGCATTTCGGTTTTGTTGCTCACTCTCGCCCCGTCCACGTCATTGCATTGGCTAATATGCCAGCCAGACATACTGGCATAACTTTCCGGTGAGCAAAAGTCACGACAGATGAGACATTTTCAGCCTGAAAGCATCACAGATCCGACCAGTAAAGCAGCGTTTGCATTCATACGCCCAAAAACGAAAATGGTTTCCAGCATTGATGCGATTGTGGAGACGTTATGGCAACCCCAGTACCGGCGAAACGTGGAAAAAAACCGCGTGCCGCAACAGCCACCAGCGCCCCGGCAGGTGGGCAAGTTCAATCCCTGACGCGCGGTTTGCGTTTACTCGAACTGATCGCCGAATCTCACGGCAGCGTCGCGCTGACCGAGCTGGCTCAACAGGCCGGCTTACCGAACTCCACCACGCATCGCTTGCTGACCACCATGCAGCAGCAGGGATTTGTGCATCAGGTCGGTGATCTGGGCTTCTGGACGATTGGATCGCACGCATTTGTGGTCGGCAGTAGCTTCCTGCAGAGCCGCAATCTGCTGGCGATTGTGCATCCTATCCTGCGCAAACTGATGGAAGATGCCGGAGAGACAGTGAATCTGGCGGTGCTGGATCTCAGCGACTATCAGGCAGTGATTATCGACCAGGTGCAGTGTACGCAGCTGATGCGTATGTCGGCACCAATTGGCGGTAAGCTGCCGATGCACGCGTCTGGCGCTGGCAAAGCATTTCTCGCCCATCTCAGCGATGAGCAGGTGACCGCGCTGTTGCATCAGAAAGGATTGCACCACTACACGCCGAAAACGTTGATGTCTCCGCACAGCCTTAAAGAGAATCTGGCGCTGATCCGTAAGATGGGCTTTTCACACGATGATGAAGAGCACGCGCTGGGCCTGCGCTGCGTAGCGGCCCCGATTTATGACGAGCACGGCGAGCCTTTTGCCGCCATCTCGATTTCCGGCCCAATCGCGCGCATGACCGACGACCGCGTGACCGAACTGGGCGCGCTGGTGATCCGCGCTGCCAGGCAGGTCACGCAAACCTATTCTGGCCGCTAAGCGGCCACTGATGCATAGCGCGCGCTGAAACGTTGTCCGGCGCGCCAGGCGATCACTTCTTCGATGTGCCCTTGTCGAATGCGCGCTTGCAGCGCGCGCCACCAGCCCGGATCAAACAATTGCGGATGCAACGCCTGCAATAACTTTCCGGTGCCTGGCTCGCTGCACAGCGCATAGCGGAAGGTTTCCGGGAACACATCATCCGGTCCCACGCTGTACCACGGCTCGGCCTGCAGTTCATCCTCTTCGTAACGCGCTGGCGGCACATCGCGGAACTGCAATTCGGTCATGGGCCGAATTTCATCGTAGTCGTAAAACACCACGCGGCCGTGGCGCGTCATGCCGAAGTTTTTGAACAGCATGTCGCCGGGGAAAATGTTGGCTGCCGCCAGCTGGCGAATCGCGTCGCCATATTCACCCACCGCGTGCTGACGCTGTTCCGGCGTGGCCTGCGCCAGCCACAAATTGAGTGGCTCCATGCGGCGCTCCAGCCACAGATGTCGAATGATCAGCACATCGTCACGCAGTTCCATCTTCTCCGGAATGTCGCGTTGAAATTCCTCCATCAGCTCTGCCGGGATACGTGCGCGCGGTATCGCGAAGTACTCAAATTCCTGGGTATCAGCCATGCGTCCCACGCGGTCGTGTTCTTTGACCATGCGATAGCATTCCCGCACCTGCGCATCGGTGACCTCTTTCTGCGGCGCGAAGCGATCTTTAATCACCTTAAATACGCGATCAAATCCTGGCAGCGTAAACACCAGCATCACCATGCCGCGGATGCCGGGCGCGATGGTGAAATCTTCGTCGCTGTGTGCCAGATAATCCAGATATTCGCGGTAGCATTCGGTTTTGCCGTGTTTCTGGCAACCGATGGCCATGTAGCGTTCGGCAAGGGTTTTTCCCGGCAGAATCGGTTGCAGCCAGGCAACCAACGCCGCAGGAACGGGGGCATATACCATAAAGTAGGCGCGGGCGAAGCCAAACACGATGCTGGCGTCGTCGCTGTCGGTTAAGCAGGTGTCGATCCACAAGCGTCCCGCCTCATCACGCTGAATAGGCAGTAAGCAAGGCACCATGCCATCACTCAGCTGTAATCGCGCCACAATCCATGCGGTTTTATTTCGGTAGAACAATTCACCGGCGACATCCAGCGTGGCAGCTGCCAGTTGAGTGGAGCTGAACTGCTCATGCAGATGGCGGACAATCCAGCCAATATCACGGGTGAGGTCCTGCCAGGGTAAGCGCAAAGGAATATCATTGAGCACCTGACGCAGTACCTCATGCCAGTTGTGCTGCAGGCGATACAAGCGTGACAGCGGACGCTGGGCCAGCGGCGTCGGGGCATAAGGCTGCGACGGAAAGATAAACAGGCGTTCGGGATCCAGATGACTATGGCCTTGCAGACGGCAATAGACGGAATTAAAAAAGCTTTCGGCGATTTCATGGCGCGGATAGCCGGGGAGCAGCGTCTCATAATGGCTTTTTACCCGCAGCCAGAACGCCTCATCCCAGTTCGACACGTCATTGAGGATGCGCAGTTGGTTGGCCACGAGTCCGACATGGTGATCATAAAGATGGATACGCGCTTTCATCGCCTGCTGCACGGCATGCCAGTCGGCCTGCTCGAAGCGCTGCTGGGCGCCTGCAGTGATATCCAGAAAGCGGCCATACTGCGCATCGAAACCTTGCAGAATGGTGTGGGCGATCAGAGATTCTCTTGGTGTCATCGGCAACGCTCCGGCAAAGGGCGCCCGTCCGTGGGCCAGGCGTGATGAAAGTCCGGGATGCGGTTTTTGGTCGTCATCAATGGCGACCCTACGAATGTATCGTGCGATTTTCGTAGGGTACGCATGCAGACTGATCAGAACTGCGCGGCCTCAGTGGAACCGGTCAGTGCAGTGACGGAAGACTGGCCGCCCTGAATCACGTTAGTGATACGGTCAAAATAGCCGGTGCCCACTTCCTGCTGATGTGAGGAGAAGGTGTAACCTTTTTCGCGCGCGGCAAATTCAGGCTGCTGCACTTTCTCAACGTAATGGCGCATACCTTCACCCTGCGCATACGCGTGCGCCAGATCGAACATGTTGAACCACATACTGTGGATACCCGCCAGCGTGATGAACTGGAAGCGGTAGCCCATGTCGCTCAATGCCTGCTGGAAACGGGCGATGGTGCGATCGTCGAGGTTCTTCTTCCAGTTAAACGATGGCGAACAGTTGTAGGCCAGCAATTTGCCCGGATATTGTGCGTGGATCGCATCGGCGAAACGCTGCGCCAGTTCGAGATCCGGCGTCGAGGTTTCGCACCAGAGTACATCTGCGTACGGCGCATAAGACAAACCTCGGCTGATCGCCTGCTCAATACCGGCACGAGTGCGGAAGAACCCTTCCGCAGTGCGTTGCCCGGTGATAAACGGCGCATCGCGCTCGTCACAGTCGGAGGTAATCAAATCAGCAGCATCCGCATCGGTGCGCGCCAGCAATATGGTGGGCACCCCCATGACATCGGCTGCCAGTCGCGCGGCCACCAGTTTTTGAATCGCTTCCTGGGTTGGCACCAACACTTTGCCGCCCATATGGCCACACTTCTTCACCGAGGCCAGCTGATCTTCAAAGTGCACCGCGCCGGCGCCTGCTTGTATCATCAATTTCATCAGCTCGAAGGCGTTGAGCACGCCACCAAAGCCTGCTTCCGCATCCGCCACAATCGGCAGGAAGTAGTCGATAAAGCCCTCATCCTCTGGTGACACACCATTCGCCCACTGAATCTGGTCGGCGCGTTGGAAGCTCTGATTAATACGCTCGACCACATTGGGCACCGAGTTCGCCGGATAGAGCGATTGATCGGGATACATCTGCCCGGCCATATTCGCATCCGCTGCTACCTGCCAGCCGGAGAGATAGATCGCCTCGATTCCTGCTTTGGCCTGCTGTATCGCCTGCCCGCCGGTTAAGGCACCAAGGCTGTTGATATAGCCCTTGGTGGATTCACCGTTGAGCAGCGACCACAGTTTATTGGCCCCCCGCTCTGCCAGCGTACAGGCCGGATTCACCGAACCGCGCAGGTTGATAACATCTTCCGCGCTGTAGGGGCGGGTAATGCCCTGCCAGCGTGCGTCGTTCCAGCTCGATTCCAGTTGTTTGATCTGTTGGTTACGATTCATAGCGTTATCTCCAGGTTCATGGCAGCAGGCGGTAGCCCGGCAGAGTGAGAAAAGAAACCAGCTCGTTATCCGTGGTGATTTGCGCCATCAGTGCGGCGGCATCGGCGAAGCGCCCGCTACGGCAGCGCTCTTCACCCAGCGTGTGTTGCAGCGCTTGCATCTCCTCATCCAGCAGACGTTCAAACAGCTCGGTGGTCACCAGTTGGCCATCGCTGAGGATCTGTTTGTGGTGAATCCACTGCCAGATGGAGGTACGAGCAATTTCTGCCGTGGCGGCATCCTCCATCAATCCATCGATAGGCACGCAGCCGTTACCCCCGATCCACGCCTCAAGGTATTGCAGCGCCACACGAATGTTGGCGCGCATACCCGCTTCAGTACGCAGCCCCCGGCATGGGCGCAACAAGCGTTCGGCGGTGATGGGCGCATCCTGATCGCGACTGACATGCAGCTGATTCGGTTGCTCACCAAGCTGGCGATCAAATTCTGCCATCGCGATATCGGCCAGGCCCGGGTGTGCGACCCAGGTGCCGTCATGACCGTTACCGGCTTCACGCGCTTTGTCTTCCTGTACTTTCTGCATCACCCACGCATTACGTTCGGCGTCTTTACTGGGGATTAGCGCGGACATGCCACCCATCGCTAAGGCGCCGCGGCGGTGGCAGGTTTTGATCAGCAGCCGTGAATAGGCATCGAGGAAAGGCTGATCCATGCTGATTTGCTGACGATCCGGCAGAATGCGATCGCCGTGCTGCGCCAGCGTTTTGATGTAACTGAAGATGTAATCCCAGCGGCCGCAGTTCAGGCCGACCACGTGATCGCGCAGTTCCCACAGGATCTCGTCCATCTGGAAGACTGCCGGCAGCGTTTCGATCAACACCGTGGCTTTGATGGTGCCGCGCGGCAGATCAAAACGATCTTCGCTAAAGCGGAAGATCTCACGCCACCACGCCACTTCAGACGCATGCTCGGTTTTTGGCAGATAGAACCAGGGCGCGTGCCCCTTCTCCAGCAGCGCATCAACGTTGTGGAACAAATAGAGCGCAAAATCAAACAGTCCGCCAGGAATGGCACGATCGCGCCACTCAACATGCTTTTCATTCAGATGCAGTCCACGTACACGGCACATCAGCAGAGCAGGATCGGATTTCAACTGGTAGATCTTGCCCGCTTCACTGGTGAAGCTCAGCGTGCCTTTAACCGCATCGCGCAGTGTCAGCTGGCCATCCATCAATTTCTGCCAGGTCGGTGCCAGTGAATCCTCAAAATCGGCCATAAAGACATTGACGTTAGCATTCAGCGCGTTGATCACCATTTTGCGATCCGGCGGACCGGTGATCTCAACGCGACGATCGCGCAGCAGATGGGGAATTGGACGTACCTGCCAGTCACGATTACGAATGGAAGCTGTTTCCGAATCAAAGTCCGGTAAGGCCCCCTGATCGTAACGTTGCTGGCGCTGCTGACGTGCCTTTAACAGGCGCTCACGTTCCGGTGCAAAACGTGCAACCAGTGTATGCAGGAAGTCGATGGCTTCCGGTGTGAGCAGCTGCTTTTCCGTTTGGGTAAAGGGCTGAGTGAAAGTCAGCGTATTGTGGATAACCGAATCTGTCATGCGGGCTGCTCCTGTTTTGATCCGTCCCCATTTACGGGGATCCGGGTGTAGGGTGATTTTTAACCGGCAAGATCAGAGCATAATGATTTTTATTTTTTTTTCAAAAACTATTTCCATTTTTGTTTCGCAAATGATTTATCTTTTTGATTTAAATGTAATTTAAACTCTCGAATTAAAGGCAATGGATTCCACCACTTTGCGCAAGGCAAAAAAAATGCCGCGACAGCACGAGGCTGTCACGGCACATTTAACGAGAAAAGCGAGCTTTGCTTTAGTCGAGTGTGGGATTCATATGACGCAGATCGAACGGCGTGATCTGGTAAACGTAATAGTTTAGCCAGTTTGAGAACAACAGATTACCGTGGCTGCGCCAGGTGGCACGTGGTGGCAGTTCAGGGTTGTCCTGCGGGAAGTAGTTAAACGGTACTTCCGGGTGCAGCCCGGCATCATAATCTCGATGATATTCACAGGACAGCGTCAGCGCATCGTATTCAGGATGGCCAGTAACAAATGCCAGGCGCTTGTCTTTGCTCGCCATCAGGTAAGCCCCGGTGGCGTCAGATTCGGCAAACAACTCGAGATCGGTATAGTCGCGAATTAACTGGCTCGGGAAATCAGCATAACGCGAATGAGGCGCGAGAAAATTGTCGTCAAATCCACGGGTTAGCAAGGCATGTGGATGCAGGATTTGATGTTCATATACACCCGAAAGTTTGTTCTGCCGCGTCTGCTTAGGAATACCATAGAGAATGTTCAGGGCTGCTTGCACCGCCCAACAGACAAACAGCGTGGATGTGACGTGTTCTTTCGCCCAGTGCAGCACACGCTGAATCTGCGGCCAGTATGCCACGTCATTGAAATCTACCAATCCCAGCGGGGCACCCGTAACGATCAGACCATCGAAATTATCGTGCTCAATATCTTCGAAGTTGCAGTAGAAGTTATTGAGATGCTCGCTCGGCGTATTGCGTGACTCACGACTGTCGATGCGCAGTAGCTGTATGTCGATCTGCAGTGGCGAGTTAGAGAGTAAGCGTAAGAACTGATTTTCCGTTTCGATCTTTTTTGGCATCAGGTTGAGGATCAGTACTTTTAGCGGACGAATCTCCTGAACACTGGCGCGCGATGAGGCCATGACAAACACGTTCTCATTACGCAAAAAATTCACTGCCGGTAATTCGTCGGGGATTCTGATTGGCATAACTGACTGACCTCTTACTGATAACCGTATAAACGTTTAGACATCCAGATGCCCGAGGTTAGCCTGGCATCCGCTGAATGTCGAGTCTTCATGCGGATTATGAAAATGTTTCAGTTTAAAGCGGGATTCATACCGGTAAATTGGTTATTTAAGTCGCGTTTTTACCGTGCTGACGCTTGGATTTATGCCTATTTTGCATATAGGCGTGATTCTGAGAATGGTTTTTTATTGCCGAAATGTGGATCTAATTCAACAGTTAATGACCGCTGCTTGGAGTCAACACTACAGCGACTGGGTTCCGGAGTGGCAGCCGTTCAGTGGATACAAAATAGAATCAAATTACTGCTGATTTATCAGGATTAGCTTAAGGTCTTGAGGTTAACCTGTAGCCAAAATCGCGCTGTGGCGGCGTGGTGTCAAAGGTGAAGTGGCTGATTTACTGGATGGATATGTGATTGCGCTGGCCAGCGATGAGAAACTGGCGATCGACCGCCCTCTTCTTGATATTAATCATCCGTTTAGCGTGGCTGATTTTATCGAAAACTG
>NZ_JZRD01000023.1:0-4667 GCF_000963995.1 Pantoea sp. SM3 | reverse complement strand
GTTTTTCACATAGTCGGCGTGGCCAGGGCAGTCAACGTGCGCATAGTGGCGAGTCGGGGTTTCATATTCAACGTGAGAAGTGTTGATGGTGATACCACGTGCTTTCTCTTCTGGCGCCTTATCGATCTCATCGAATTTGCTTGCTTTACCGCCGTAGGTTTTAGCCAGAACGGTGGTGATTGCAGCAGTCAGGGTGGTTTTACCGTGGTCAACGTGACCGATGGTGCCCACGTTTACGTGCAGTTTGTTACGTTGAAATTGCTCTTTAGCCATCGCTAGTCCCTCTAAGACACGGATATATCGAAGATATCGTCATATCAACCAGGCAATGCCTGACTGTTTGGTTTACAGAGAGAGAATCAGGAGAGAGATAAAGGAAGTGGTGCTGATACCCAGAGTCGAACTGGGGACCTCACCCTTACCAAGGGTGCGCTCTACCAACTGAGCCATATCAGCACATCTGGAGCGGGCAGCGGGAATCGAACCCGCATCATCAGCTTGGAAGGCTGAGGTAATAGCCATTATACGATGCCCGCATCCTGGAACTCGGCTACCTGTTCTTTCTGTAGCTTATGAATAATAAAAGAAGACCTTCTATTATTCGAGCCTGCCAGAGTTTCTGGCTGACTTTGATTGCGAAAATCCGCAATCTGAATTCGAAGGTGAGAGAGATGAACTCACCCGCCAGATAATGATTTTATCTGACGCTCAACCAAGTGGTTGAGATGGTGGTGGGAGAAGGATTCGAACCTTCGAAGTCTGTGACGGCAGATTTACAGTCTGCTCCCTTTGGCCGCTCGGGAATCCCACCTACTTGATGGTGCCGGCTACCGGAATCGAACTGGTGACCTACTGATTACAAGTCAGTTGCTCTACCAACTGAGCTAAGCCGGCATCAAGTGGAGCGCATTCTAGGAAGACCGCGCCCAGGATGCAACAAAAAAATTATCAAAATTGTTCTATCGCCTACTATTTGTGCAAAACATCGCAAACCGCTCATCATTTGCAGTATTTTCGTCCAAATGCCGTGTGTTTTTACGCCACTGCGCTAAGTGATTTACAGATGCTTATCGTGGTTTGGTCGTCGTGCTCCAGAAGCACAACGCCATTTTTCATTTAAAAGTGCGCAACTTTTTTTATTGGATCGGGTTTGATTGAACATTTTTTCAACTAACACATTGCAAGATGGGATTGTTCGTTAACGGATGCAACTGTCGGCGTGTAAAAAGGGAAGCATTATCGATTGCCTGAAGACGGCTCAACGTTGTTAGCGAGGGATAATCTGAAAAGATTTTACGCGGCGCTACAGCAAAATCGATTGTAACAAGCGACTAAGCAATAATAAAAATGCGGGCACGCTTACGAAAGCGTGCTCAGGTTTATCAATTTGCTTCTTTTTAAAGTGACACTGGTGTTACCCTCCAGCCCATTGTTCTCGTTACTTACCCCCTATGACGTGCAACTGAGCTCGACGCATCATTGTATGCCAGACGCTACAAGGTGTTGATGAGCCGGGATTTGCGGTCAGATGCATACTTATGAGTAAAAAAACGACACCACTCACTACACCCTATTTGCAGTTTGACCGTCAACAATGGGCCGCCCTGCGCGACTCAGTGCCAATGACGCTCGCTGAAGGCGAAATTGAACGACTACGCGGTATCAATGAAGATCTCTCCTTAGAAGAGGTTGCTGAAATCTATTTGCCGCTCTCACGTCTGCTTAACTTCTATATCAGTTCTAATCTGCGCCGTCAGGCCGTGCTGGAGCAGTTCCTTGGCACCAACGGGCAAAAGATTCCCTATATCATCAGTATTGCCGGCAGTGTTGCTGTAGGTAAAAGTACCACCGCGCGTGTGTTGCAGGCACTGCTCAGTCGCTGGCCAGAACATCGTAAAGTCGAGTTGATTACAACTGACGGCTTTTTACACCCCAATGCAGTATTGAAAGAACGGGGGCTAATGAAGAAGAAAGGCTTCCCGCAATCTTACGATATGCATCGTCTGGTGAATTTTGTATCCGATTTGAAATCAGGCGCGAGTCAGGTCACTGCGCCAGTTTATTCACACCTTATTTATGATGTGATCCCTGATGGCGATAAGGTGGTACAACAGCCTGATATTTTGATTTTGGAAGGCTTAAATGTGCTTCAAAGCGGGATGGATTATCCCCACGATCCGCATCATGTATTTGTTTCTGATTTTGTCGACTTCTCAATTTATGTCGATGCACCTGAAGCATTATTAGAACGCTGGTATGTTAATCGTTT
Organism: Pantoea sp. SM3; assembly: GCF_000963995.1. NCBI lineage: Bacteria > Pseudomonadati > Pseudomonadota > Gammaproteobacteria > Enterobacterales > Erwiniaceae > Pantoea > Pantoea sp. SM3. The sequence continues at coordinate 2,398 of NZ_JZRD01000023.1, read as the reverse complement.
CTTAAAATTCCGCGAAGGTGCCTTCAGCGATCCAGATTCTTATTTCCATCATTATTCTCAGCTACCCAAAGATGAGGCGGAAAATATTGCTCGTGGTTTATGGAAAGAGATTAACTGGCTGAATCTCAATGAAAACATTCTTCCAACTCGAGAGCGCGCCAGTCTCATCATGACCAAATCTGCAGATCATGCCGTGCAAAGTGTTCGCTTGAGAAAATAACTTTTGATATTTAAACGCCCTTCTTTCCGAGGGCGTTTAATTTTTCAGGTCAATGCAAATTAATGACCAGGACGCAGCGAAATCTCACCACCAACCCAGGATTTCACTTCGCCTTCTTGCTCCAGTAATAAACCACCCTGCTTATCAATACCACGTGCAATACCATGAACTTCTCTATCGCCAATCAGCAACTTAACCGGGCGATTGATAAAGTTGTCCAGAGCATCCCAGCGCTCTACAAACGGTGCCAATCCATCTCGCTCGAAAATCGGCAGTGCTTCACGCAGACTATTAATGATTTTTGCAGCCAGCTCATTACGATTAATTTCTACACCGGCTTCCTGCAAATTAATCCATCCCTGATTAATTTCAGAGGCTCCTTCTGAGCGCATCACCAGATTGACACCTGCACCCATAACAATTTGCGCCGCATCGCCTGTTTTGCCGGTTAATTCAACCAGAATCCCGGCCAATTTACGATCGTTCAGGTAAAGATCATTGGGCCATTTGACACGCACATCAGGTACACCCAATGACTGAATCACCTCAGCCATCACGATACCAATCACCAGGCTGAGTCCCATTGCTGCAGCGGGACCTTGCTCAAGTCGCCAGTACATCGACAGATAGAGATTAGAGCCAAAAGGAGAGAACCACTTTCTGCCACGGCGGCCACGACCGGCTTGCTGATACTCTGCAATACAGGCATGACCCGAAGGCAACTGATCCATGCGATCCAGTAAATACTGATTGGTAGAATCAATCACAGGGATGACATCTAAATCCTGCTGATGCAGATGCGAAAGAATATCGGCTTCATTCAGTAGCTGAATAGGTGCAGGCAGGCTGTAACCTTTACCTGTGACGGTGTAGACATCCAGACCCCAGCTCTTCAGAGTTTGGATATGCTTATTGATGGCTGCACGGCTCATACCCAATGCTTCACCCAACTGCTCACCTGAATGGAATTCTCCATCAGCCAGCAGCGCAACTAATTTCAGCGGAACACTATTATCTTTCATGAAATGACCTCAACGGCGTTACGTTCACCTTGAGCACCAATGAAGCGTACCTCTGGCTCGAGCCAAACATTGAATTTCTCACCCACGTGGTTTCGTACCTCGTGCGCTAAAGCAACGATATCCTTTGGCGTCGCATGGTTTTCATTGATCAACACCAGCGCTTGTTGACGGTGTACCGCAGCGCCACCTACCTGATATCCTTTTAGATGACATTGATCGATCAACCAACCTGCCGCTAATTTGACGCCACCATTTGCCTGCGGATAATGTGGCATCCCCGGCCATGCTTCTAATAACTCATTAGCCATCTCGAGTGTGATAAGCGGGTTTTTGAAAAAACTGCCTACATTTCCCGTTACGCGCGGGTCGGGTAATTTGCTCTGGCGCATTTGGCAGACGGCATTGAACACATCCCATGCGCATACCGTGGCCGGGTTCAGTTTCGCCAAATCGCCGTAATTCAGTACCGGCTTCCATTGCTTTGCCAAACGGAGTCCGACAGCAACAATAACGTGACTATCCTTCATCTCGTGCTTAAAGATACTGTCACGATAACCAAACTGACACGCTTCTCGATCCAGGCGACTGATTTTTTGTGTGGGTAGATGCAGCACATCGACGTAGTGGCAAATATCCTTAAATTCAACACCATAAGCGCCAATATTCTGGATAGGCGCTGAACCAGCCTTGCCGGGAATTAATGCAAGATTTTCCAGGCCGGTAATACCTTTCTTTAAAGTATGCTCAACCAGCTCGTGCCAGTTCTCACCTGCACCAATATGCAAATGCCATGATTCAGCCTCTTCCTCAAGTGAAATACCTTTGATGGCGTTAATAATCACGCCACCATCAAAGTCTTCCAGGAATAGCACATTGCTGCCCTCACCTAGTACGATGAAAGGTTGATTCGCCTGTTGAGTTGCTTGCCATGCGCTCATGATGGCTTCGGGTGTGTCTGCGATATACAGCGCTTGTGCACTGACTTCGAGACCCAGTGTGTTGAAAACTTTTAGAGAAGTGTGGGGGCTGGACATTTCACGGCCTTTACTGATTTATCTGGCCGTAGTTTACCCGATCAGTTAGTCACGGGTGGGATGTTTTCGTGGCTTTTAGCCTTGATTTCGCCAATCTTCAGACGTAAAAAAACCCTGAACTT
>NZ_JZRD01000022.1:0-118038 GCF_000963995.1 Pantoea sp. SM3 | reverse complement strand
GTAGGGAACTGCCAGGCATCAATTAAGTGAAGAAACCCTGAACGCAAGTTCAGGGTTTTTTTACGTCTGTAGCCAGGGGATAGTCCAGGTTTTTCTTACGTCTGTAGCCAGGAGATTTTACGTCTGAAATTCAGCCAGTCCCGCAAAAATCCTCCCGCTTACTGACCCGTTCTTAGCCAGTTTTCGATAAAATCAGCCACGCTAAGCGGATGATTAATATCAAGAAGAGGGTAGTCGATCGCCAGTTTCTCATCGCTGGCCAGCGCAATCACATATCCATCCAGTAAATCAGCTACTTCACCTTTGACACCACGCCGCCACAGCGCGATTTTGGCTACAGGTTCATCTTTAAAGCCTTCAACCAGCACCAGATCCAGCGCAGAATGATCCATCCACGCGGTCAGTTCCGTCAGACCCAACGGCTTATCTGGGGTCTCGCACATCAGCGCCCAGCGCTGATCGCTGGCAACAATCACCTGATCGGCACCCGCTTTTCGCAGCAGATAGCTATCTTTTCCCGGCGTATCGATGTCCATTCGATGATGGGTATGTTTAATTAATCCAGTACGGATGCCACGCGCCTTGAGTAGAGGAATCACCTGCTGCAGCAAGGTGGTTTTACCGGTGCCGCTCCACGCGACAATAGCCAGTAATGGCACACCCATCAGTGCTTCTCCTCATCAACCAAATCGTCCGGCGTATTAATATTGCGAAACGCAGATTCAGGATCCGCGAACGTCACCGCATGCCCACCGTGTTCATGTAAGAACTGCATTAAACGCCGCTCACCCCGCAGCAGCCAGGCTTCAAGATCTTCCGCTAATGATCGATTCACCAGCGCCAGGGCAGGATGATCGCGCAGAATTGATCTTACCCAAACCGCAGGCGCATCGCCGCGCTGCTGCCATAAACGTGCAACGAAGTCCTCCGGTAACCAGGGCGTATCACAGGCACAAAAGGCGACCCACTCGGTCTTACTGTGCTGCAAGCCACTTAACATGCCTGCCAACGGACCGGGGTAATCTGGCATCGAATCAGTAACGACCTGACAACCGCTAGCCTGATAACGATCAATGTTACGGTTGGCGCTTATCAACACAATATTGACCTGTGGCATCAAACGCTGCAGAACGTGCTGATAAAGCGGTTTGCCCTGCAACTCCAGCAGCCCTTTATCCTGGCCGCCCATACGACTGCCTTGCCCACCTGCGAGGATCACGCCGGTAAATGCGGTCATTTTCGTCTCCTTGATCAAACTGGACGATACTTGCATAACGGCAGCCTACCACTGCATAGAGGAATCAATGATGAAATATCACCGACTTAATGAATTGTTTGAACTCCTGCAACCGGCCTGGCAAAAGGAGTCAGACCTTAACCTGCTGGCATTTTTACAGAAACTGGCGCAGGAATCAGGCTTCAGTGGCCCATTAAGTGAATTAACCGATGACATATTGATTTACCATCTCAAAATGCGTGACGCTGGCTGCGATGCGGAAATTCCCGGACTGAAAAAGGATTATGAAGTGGACTTCAAAACCGCGCTATTACGTGCACGCGGTGTGATTAAGGATGATGAGTAGTGTTATCCTTGCGCATTCCTTGCAACGGTAACACACAGGCAAAATGATGAGCGAAGCCGCCTTTAATTTCCAGACACTGGACCCCGATGTCATCCTGGATGCACTTTGGGATGCGGGTCTGCGTGTCGAATCCGGCTTAACCGCCCTCAATAGCTACGAAAACCGTGTCTATCAGTTTAGTGATGACGACAAACGTCGCTATGTGGCTAAGTTCTATCGGCCACAACGCTGGAGTGCGCAACAAATTCTGGAAGAGCATCAGTTCACGCATGATCTGCTGGCCGATGAAGTACCTGTTGCTGCACCACTGGCATTGCAGGGCAGTACGCTTAACCACCATGCCGGTTTTATGTTTGCCGTTTTCCCAAGCCTGGGTGGGCGACAGTATGAAACCGATAATGAAGAACAGATGGAGTGGGTGGGCCGATTTCTCGGGCGTATCCATCAAACGGGTCGCCAAAGCCTGTTTCAACAGCGGCCAACGTTCGGCCTGGAAGAGTATGTCTTACAACCTCGCCAGGAGCTGGAGCAAAGCACGCTGGTACCGGCTGCCCTGAAGGATGCGCTGCTGAACGCCGTTGATAAACTTATCGGCACCTTACAGCAGCGCTGGCATGATAAATGGCAGCCGCTCAGGCTGCATGGCGACTGCCATCCAGGTAATATCCTGTGGCGCGATGGACCGATGTTTGTCGATCTTGACGATGCGCGCAACGGGCCTGCAGTGCAGGATCTGTGGATGCTGGTAAACGGCGATCGTCAGGAACAGCTGATTCAGTGGGATATTCTGCTGGAAGCTTATAATGAATTCAGTGACTTTGATTTACATGAATTGTCACTGATTGAGCCTTTACGCGCTATGCGCATGGTTTATTATTTGGCCTGGGTGGTTCGCCGCTGGCAGGACCCGGCTTTTCCGCGCGCCTTTCCCTGGATGACCGATGAGGATTTCTGGCGCCGACAGATTGCACTATTTATCGAGCAGGAGAGGCTGTTACATCAACCCCCGTTGCAGCTTAGCCCGCAATTTTAATGAAGTACTCAGGAGATTTTTTCACGATGAAAAAGATTATGTTTGCGCTGGTAGGTTTAATGCTGGCATTTGGCGCCTCAGCGGCACAGTTTAATGACGGCAAACAATTCGTCACACTGCCAAAGCCGGTTGCTGGTGAGCCACAGGTACTGGAGTTCTTCTCCTTCTTCTGCCCGCACTGCTACCAGTTCGAACGCGTCTATCACGTGAGTGATGCCGTGAAAAAGAACCTGCCAGCAGACACTAAAGTGACTAAATATCACGTTGATTTCCTCGGCGGAGACTTTGGTCCTGTTGTGACTCAAGCCTGGGCGGTAGCGATGGCGCTGGGCGTGGAAAGCAAAGTCACTGCACCGATTTTCGACGGTATTCAGAAAACCCAAACCATCACCGATGCGGCTAGTCTGAAAGCCACCTTCATCCAGGCGGCGGGTATCTCGTCAGAAGATTATGATGCAGCGTGGAATAGCTTTGCGGTGAAAGCATTGGTTGCACAGCAGCAGAAAGCGGCGTCCGATCTTAATCTTCAGGGCGTGCCAGCCATCTTCGTGAACGGCAAATATATGGTGAACAACGGCGGTCTGGATACCAGCTCTATGGACAATTTCGTTGCCGATTACGCCAACGTAGTGAAATTCCTGGTTGAGAAGAAGTAATTAAGCGCGAATAAACGCCGGCGATGTCGGCGTTTTACGCCCTTACTGATGACGTAATCATGATATCCCTGTTAACCCTCCGCTTAATATCCACATGGACGATCACCTTTTCAAAAAGGCGCACTTCATCACGGTAAGTTAATAACAAATTGAAAAACAATAACTTTTATCTGTAAAATGATTGCAATAAGCGTAAATAACAATACGTTATGAATTTTACGCACAAAGTTATCCACAGACCGATCCTTGCGATCCACTCCGCGTAACGACGAAAAAGATCCTGACAACCCTGCTCTGATTCAACATTCCTCTCTGGTTGTGGCATCCTTATAGCCCTCATTATCGCAACGAAGAAAATACGAACCTATGGCGCAAATTGCAGAAAATCCCCTGATTCTGGTAGACGGATCCTCTTATCTCTACCGGGCGTATCATGCCTTTCCGCCGCTGACCAACAGTGCAGGCGAGCCCACGGGCGCGATGTACGGTGTGCTCAACATGCTGAAAAGTTTGCTGATGCAGTATCAGCCGAGCCATGTGGCCGTGGTCTTCGATGCGAAAGGTAAAACTTTCCGCGATGAATTATTCGAGCACTACAAATCGCATCGTCCGCCAATGCCCGACGATCTGCGTGCACAGATCGAGCCGCTGCACGAGATGGTCAAAGCGATGGGATTACCGCTGCTGGCGGTGACTGGCGTTGAGGCTGATGATGTGATTGGTACTCTGGCACTGGAAGCAGAAAAGCAGGGCCGTGCGGTGCTGATCAGCACTGGCGATAAAGATATGGCGCAGCTGGTCACGCCGGGCATTACGCTGATTAACACCATGACTAATACCGTATTGGGCCCGGAAGAGGTCGAGCAGAAATATGGTGTGCCACCTTCACTGATTATCGATTTCCTCGCCATGATGGGTGACAGCTCGGATAACATTCCGGGTGTGCCTGGCGTAGGTGAGAAGACTGCACAGGCGCTGCTGCAAGGCTTAGGCGGTATGCAGTCAATTTATGACAATCTGGATAAAGTGGCGGACCTCTCGTTCCGTGGCGCGAAGACCATGGCAGCGAAGCTGGAGCAGAACCGCGAGGTCGCATTCCTGTCCTATCAGCTGGCGACCATTAAGACTGACGTTGAACTGGAACTGGGTTGCGAGCAACTCACCGTCAACGAGCCGGACGTTGAAAAACTGCAGAATCTCTTCGGCCGCTATGAATTTAAACGTTGGATCAGCGATTTACAGGACGGTAGCTGGCTGCAAGGCAAAAAGAGCAATGTGCAGGCACAGAAATCACTGGCTACTGAATCTGCGGTTGAGGCTGTTGAAACAGCCAGCGTGCTGTCATCTGACGGCTACGTCACTATTCTCGATGAGGCAACCTTCGCCGAGTGGCTGCAAAAATTGAAAAAAGCAGAACTCTTTGCCTTCGATCTGGAAACCGATTCTCTGGATAGCTGGAGTGCCAACATTGTCGGCCTCTCCTTTGCGGTTGCGCCGGGTGAAGCGGCTTATCTTCCGGTGGCTCATGATTATCTTGATGCGCCAGCCCAACTGGATCGCAATGATGTGTTGAAGCAGCTAAAACCGTTACTGGAAGACGCTAAATCTGCAAAAGTCGGCCAGAATCTCAAATACGATCGTGGCGTGCTGAAGAACTACGATATTGAGCTGAACGGCATTAAATTCGACACCATGCTGGAATCCTATTGCCTGAGCAGCGTCGGCGGTAAACATGATATGGATAGCCTGGCTTCGCGCTGGCTGAACCATAAAACCGTCACCTTCGAAGAGATTGCCGGTAAAGGAAAAAATCAGCTGACCTTCAACCAGATTGCCATTGAGCAGGCTGCTCATTACGCAGCAGAAGACGCAGACGTCACGCTGCAGCTGCATCTTAAAATGTGGCCGAAGCTGGAGCAGGAAGCGGGTCCCAAACAGGTCTTTACTGATATCGAAATGCCGCTGGTGACTGTGATTTCACGCATTGAGCGCAACGGCGTGTTGATCGATCAAAACATTCTGGCCAAACACTCGCAGGAGCTGACCACGCGTCTGGCGGAACTGGAGTTGAAAGCGCATGAGCTGGCAGGTGAGCCGTTTAATCTCTCCTCCACCAAGCAGCTGCAGACCATTCTGTTTGAAAAGCAGGGCATCAAGCCTACCAAGAAAACCCCTGGCGGCGCACCCTCTACCAGCGAAGAAGTGCTGGCTGAACTGGCGCTCGACTATCCGCTGCCCAAAGTGATTCTGCAACATCGTGGCCTGTCTAAGCTGAAGTCGACCTATACCGACAAACTGCCTTTGATGATCAATCCGATGACTGGCCGCGTGCATACCTCCTATCATCAGGCGGTCACGGCTACCGGGCGTCTCTCATCTACCGATCCCAACCTGCAAAACATCCCAGTGCGTAACGATGAAGGTCGTCGTATTCGTCAGGCCTTTATTGCGGGTAAAGATAATCGCATCGTCGCGGCTGACTACTCGCAAATTGAGCTGCGCATCATGGCACATCTGTCGCAGGATAAAGGCCTGCTGGATGCGTTTGCGCAGGGTGAAGACATTCACCGCGCAACGGCGTCAGAAGTCTTTGGAGTCGCGCTGAGCAAGGTATCAGGTGAGCAACGCCGAAGTGCCAAGGCAATTAACTTTGGCTTGATTTACGGCATGAGCGCCTTCGGTCTGTCGCGCCAGCTCAACATCGGCGCAGGCGAAGCGAAAAAGTATATGGATCTCTATTTTGAGCGTTATCCGGGCGTACTGCGTTACATGGAAGAGACGCGCACTCAGGCGGCAGAGAAGGGTTATGTGGAGACACTGGATGGTCGCCGTCTGTGGTTACCGGATATCAGCTCCAGCAACGCTATTCGTCGTAAGGCAGCAGAGCGCGCGGCGATTAACGCCCCGATGCAGGGCACCGCAGCGGATATTATTAAACGCGCGATGATCGCCGTGGATGGCTGGTTGCTGCAACAGCAGGATGATGCCGTGAAAATGATCATGCAGGTACACGATGAACTGGTGTTTGAGATCCATAAGGATGCGGTTGAGAGTGCCAGTGCGACGATCCGTCAGCTGATGGAGGGCAGCATGAAGCTGGATGTTCCACTGCAGGTTGAAGTCGGAACGGGCGATAATTGGGATCAGGCGCACTAAGAAAACATTGTCGGCGGTATATCCATGCCGCTGACATCGTCATAAGAAAAAAGTTTACTTAATCGGTTCAGCAACGATGTAAAGCCGCTTGTTAAATGCGCATTTTGTAACTGCCTATCGGCTAAGCATTTTTTTAGTAATTAAACTACACGCCTTAAGCCAAAGTGTGACGAACCCGGTAAAAAAGATGTGGAATCCTGAAACTTAACAACAAAAAACCCTTTGTTGGTCAGGAAAAATCAGGTAAAGTTCATCGCGTAGGGTACAGAGGTAAGATGTTCTATCTTTCAGACCTTTTACTTCACGTAATCGGATTTGGCTGAATATTTAGCCGCCCCAGTCATTTATGACTGGGGCGTTTTTTATTGGGCTTTTTCTGAAAAGCGGGTCGTAAACCCGCGCTTCACATTACGCAGAAGGGGCTTCTTCATCTTCTTGCGCCGGTTCCAGTTCACTGAACCAGCTATCCAGTTTCTGACGAACGATATCAACGCCGATCTTCTTGAGTGATGAGAACATCTCTACCTGCACATCACCCATAAAGCCTAATGCTGCCTCACGCACCAGTTTGAGCTGCGCTTTACGTGCACCAGATGCCAGCTTATCTGCTTTGGTTAACAGCACCAGTACAGGGATGCCGCTCTGGACTGCCCACTCAATCATATTCTGGTCGAGATCTTTCAGCGGATGGCGAATATCCATCAGCACCACCAGGCCTTTCAGTGCCTGGCGCTTCTGCAAATATTCAGACAACGCACGCTGCCATTTACGTTTCATCTCTTCCGGGACTTCGGCGTAGCCATAACCGGGTAAGTCGACCAGGGTTTTCCCCTCGACGACCTGAAACAGGTTGATGAGCTGAGTACGACCTGGCGTTTTACTGGTACGCGCAAGGCTTTTCTGGTTGGTGATGGTATTCAGCGCGCTGGATTTGCCTGCGTTAGAGCGTCCGGCAAACGCGACCTCAATGCCCACATCTGCCGGTAAATGGCGAATATCCGGGGCGCTGAGCACGAAGTGGGTCATGTGATAATTCAAAGCAGACAAAGTAAAGCTCCAGCAAAGTGATTCGGTCAATTGGGCTGATTATACCTGTTATGGCGCAAAAGTGCCCGATAGCGTCTTAACGCGCCATTTTGTAAGAGATCGACGATAATTACTGCCAGCCATTACCGATTAATAGAATGTTCACATGTTATATAGTGTAATATTTTCAATAAAATAAGTAGATTTTGAAAATTACCGCTCTAAATTAAAGACATGTCTCACTTGTTCATTTTACTGATTGGTCTACATTTGGTGTCAGTGCACGGCAGCACCCATCAGGATGATGCGCTCAGGAGTGTCGGGGATGACCAGGAGCATGGCAGGATGTGATTCAGGTATGAGTCGGACAAGGAAAAGGATTACTCGCAGGAGCGATGAGGCGAAGGAGCAACCGGGACGTTGAGAGCTGTAAAGGATTTATACCGTTATTCCTTCAGTAGAAGGTGCGAAATAAGGCGATAGCATAGGCTATCGCCTTTTTTCTTTGTCATCTTTCTGCTAGATTTCGCCGCAATTCTATACTGAAGAAAAATCGCCGAGACCGGACACCATGAAGCAACCTGCACCAGCCCAGCGTGGCAAACCTGCTGCTAAAGCCAAACGCAAATCGCGTGAAGAACTGAACCAGGAAGCACGCGATCGTAAACGCGATAAAAAGCACAGCGGCCATAAAGCGGGCAGCCGTGCGAACCCGGAAACCAAAGGCGCTGGCAAAGGCCAGGGTCAGAAAAATGCCGATCCACGTACCGGCAGTAAAAAACCGGTTGCGCTGGTGGCCGATGGTAAAACCGTACCGGAGAAAAAGCCGGTAGCGAAAGCCAAGCCGAAAGCGGAAAAAGTTCGTCTGACGCCGGAAGAAGAGCTGGCGAAGCTGGAAAACGATGAACGTCTGGACACCTTACTGGATCGTCTGGAAAGCGGTGAGACACTCAGCGCTGAAGATCAGGCATGGCTCGATCAGACGCTGGATCGCATTGACGAACTGATGGAAACCCTCGGTATCGCGTTGGATGACGGTGCTGAAGATGAACAAGCCGAAGTCGATATGATGCGCTTGTTAAAAGGCAACTAAGTCATTTTTGATCGGCGTGCGCTTTTGCGCATGCCGCGCTAAACAGGTATTCGCTGATGCTTTGGCCTGGATCAATTTTAGCGCTGCTGCTGACATGTTATCTCCTGTGGTTATTGTTTAAACTTCGTCGCCTGTCGCGTCTGAAGTCGCGTTTACGCCGGCGTACGGCTCACCGCTATCTCTCCTCTTCTGCAACGCGATCCTCTCTCAAACGACGTCACCGTAAGGAGTGAGCATGTCATCGCAGCAGATTGAATGGGACCAGCGGCTGATTGAAAAATACAATTACGCGGGTCCGCGTTACACCTCATACCCCACTGCGCTGGAGTTCAATGAGAACTTTGGCGAGACAAGCTTCCAGTCTGCGGTTGAACGCTATCCTCAACGTTCCCTGTCGCTGTATGTCCATATTCCGTTCTGCCATCGCCTCTGCTACTTCTGCGGATGCAATAAGATTGTGACGCGCCAGCTGCACAAGGCCGATCGCTATCTGGATGTGCTGGAGCAGGAAATTCGCCAGCGTGCGCCGCTGTTTGCCGGACGCCGCGTCACGCAGTTGCACTGGGGCGGTGGTACACCAACGTTTCTCAATCAAGTTCAGGTCAGCCGGCTGGTGGCGCTGCTGCGTGGCCATTTTGATATTGCTGATGATGTTGAGATGTCTATCGAGGTCGATCCACGCGAAATTGAGCTGGAGATGATCGATCATCTGCGCGCTGAAGGTTTCAATCGCCTGAGTATGGGTGTGCAGGACTTTAATAAAGCGGTGCAGGAGCGCGTCAACCGCGTGCAGGATGAAGAGACTATCTTTGGGCTGGTTGAACGTGCGCGTGCGCGAGGGTTCCGCTCAGTGAGCCTGGATCTGATTTACGGCCTGCCGCTGCAGACGCCCGAAAGTTTTGCCTTCACCTTACAGCGAGTCATCGCGCTTAATCCCGATCGACTCAGCGTATTCAATTACGCGCACATGCCGATGCTGTTTGCTGCACAACGCAAAATCAAAGATGAAGAGCTACCTGGTGCGGAACAGAAGCTGCAAATCCTGCAGCAAACCATTGGCACCTTGACCGATGCAGGCTATCAGTTCATCGGGATGGACCACTTTGCTAAACCGAATGATGAGCTGGCCATCGCGCAGCGTGCGGGTGAACTGCACCGCAATTTTCAGGGGTACACCACGCAAGGCGAAACCGAGCTGGTGGGATTCGGTGTCTCGGCGATCAGTATGCTGGGAGACAGTTATGCGCAGAACCAAAAAGAGCTGAAGGCTTACTATGCCAGCGTAGAGCAGAGTGGGAACGCGCTATGGCGTGGTTTGACACTGAGTGACGATGACTGCCTGCGCCGTGATGTCATCAAGACGTTGATCTGCAATTTCTCATTAGATTTTGCGGCAATTGAAGCGCAATGGCCCATCACTTTTGAAGCCTATTTTGCGGAAGATTTAGCGTTACTGGCGCCATTGATGGCGGATGGCTTGCTGGAACAGCGTGGTCGTCGCCTGCAGGTCACAGGAATTGGGCGTTTACTGATTCGCAATATTTGCATGTGCTTTGATCGCTATCTGCGTCAAAAGGCTCGCATGCAGCAGTTCTCGCGGGTGATATAAAAATCAGGGGAGCATCGCGCTCCCCTGGTTCTCACTTATTCCATTCCCAGCTCTTTCAGTTTACGCGTCAGAGTATTACGACCCCAACCCAGTAAACGTGCGGCTTCCTGCTTGTGACCCTGAGTGTGACGCAGAGCGGTGGTGAGCAGAGTGCGCTCCATCTCCGGCTGCGCTTCAGAGAGCAGGTTTTGATGACCGGAACGCAGCGCGCGGTCCGCCCATTGTGCCAGCAGGGTGGCCCAGCTGTCCGGCAGCGACTGCACCGGATTGTCCGGCGTGCTTGACTCAAACAGCTCTGGTGGCAGATCCTGAATCAACACTTCCTGGCCTGCAGCCATCACGGTTAGCCAGCGGCAGGTATTCTCCAGCTGGCGCACGTTACCGGACCAATGCAGACGCGTCAGCGCTGTTTCCGTCTCCGGATGCAGAATCTTCGCCTCAACACCCAACTCACGCGCGGCGACTTGCAGGAAATAACGCGCCAGACGTGGGATATCCTCGCGACGTTCGCGCAATGGCGGCAAGTGCACACGAATCACGTTCAGACGATGGAATAAATCCTCACGGAACTTGCCTTCCTGCACGCGCAGTTCGAGATTTTGGTGGGTTGCCGCGATAATACGCACATCCACTTTCACCGGTGCATAGCCGCCCACGCGGTAGAACTGGCCATCGGCCAGCACGCGCAGCAATCGGGTTTGCACGTCGAGCGGCATGTCACCTATTTCATCAAGAAACAGCGTGCCCCCATCGGCCTGTTCAAAACGGCCCTGACGGATCTGATTCGCCCCGGTAAAGGCCCCTTTCTCATGCCCGAACAATTCGGATTCGATCAGGTCTTTTGGGATCGCCGCCATATTCAACGCGATAAACGGTGATTTGGCACGCGGGCTGTGGCGATGCAGTGCATGCGCCACTAACTCTTTACCGGTACCCGATTCACCATTAATCAGCACGCTGATGGAAGATCGCGACAGACGGCCAATGATGCGAAACACATCCTGCATCGCCGGCGCTTCGCCGATAATGTCCGTAGTCGGGCCGCTCACCGGTTGATTACGCGGCTGCTGCTGCTCCTGATAATGGCTGATCGCACGTTCAACCAGCGCGACCGCTTCATCAATATCAAACGGCTTTGGCAGGTAATCGAACGCGCCTTGTTGATAAGCGCTGACGGCGGCATCAAGATCCGAATGCGCCGTCATAATGATGACCGGCAGCATCGGGTGACGCTGTTTAATCTGTTTCAGCAGCGCCAGCCCATCCATGCCCGGCATGCGAATATCCGATAACAATACATCTGGGGTTTTACTTGAGAGTGCATCCAGCACCTCATTGCCGCTGTCAAATGTCGCGCAGCTCAAACCGGCTCCAGTGAGCGCACGTTCAAGCACCCAGCGGATGGAGCTATCGTCATCGACGATCCAGACTATCCCTCGTTGCATAGAAACCTCACTGGCGAATAGGCAGGTAAACCGAGAATTCGGTGTGTCCTGGCCAACTGTTAAATTCTATTTTTCCTGAATGCTGATCGATCAGGCTGCGGGCAATGGAGAGACCTAAACCGGTTCCTCCTTCACGACCACTCACCATCGGATAGAACAGCGTGTCCTGTAGCTGAGCAGGAATCCCAGGGCCATCATCTTCAATATCGATACGCGCCACCAGACGATAACGGGTGCCGTGCAGCGTCAGCTGAAACGCGGTACGGGTACGGATCACGATAGTGCCGCCTTCGTCACCCAGCGCCTGCAGCGCATTACGCACCACGTTGAGCAGCACCTGTTCAATCTGATCGGGATCGTGTGGCAGTTCGGGCAGGCTCGGGTCGTAATCACGCACCAACGAGACATTGTCCGGCAGCTCCATCGAGACCAGATTCACCACGCGCTCCGCCACCTGATGAATGCTTTGTGTGACGTGCATACCGGGCTGTTGGGGTCCCAGTAAACGATCAACCAGATTACGCAGGCGGTCCGCCTGTTCGATAATAATCCGGGTATATTCATGCAGCGAAGGATCGGGCAGAGCACGCGTTAATAACTGCGCGGCGCCGCGTAATCCTCCGAGCGGGTTTTTAATTTCATGCGCCAGTCCGCGCACTAAATCACGTGCGGCGACCTGCTGAGCATGTTGCAGCTGTTCCTGGCTGAGACGGCGTTGATTATCCATCGGCGCCATTTCCAGCAGGATAAGGCCATCGGGTAGACGCTGCGCGGTCAGCGACATAATGTGCGCGCGGCCATCGACCACTAACGTCACTTCGCTGTCGGTAAAGCCCTGGCCTGCTCCAAGACTCTCGCTCATCACCTCAATATTCAGCGAAAAATAGCCGGTTAATTCCGGTAATGGCGTGCCGAACAATTTGCGTGAGCTTTGTGCCAGTAATTGCTGCGCAGCCGGGTTGGCATAATGGATAACCAAATCGTTATCGACCAGCAAAATACTGTTTATTAGAGAGTTAAGAATCTGCCCCGCGTCGGGCAATGTACCAGTTGCCATACAGCGTTCCTCTGCACTAAATTAGTGCATTATAGCCTTTTGGGACTGAAAACTATCATTCGAACGATGAATTCGCGGTGAAAAAAGCCCATCCGGAGATGGGCTAAAGTTTCCACGGCAACAAAAAAACGTTCAGGTTATTTACGCCGCTAATAAGCGGCGTGAAATGCGCTGAAATTTTTTAAATTAAACGCTGTAGTACAGTTCGAACTCAACGGGGTGCGGAGTCATGCGCACGCGGTCAACTTCTGGCTTACGCAGTTCGATGTACGCGTCGATTGCGTCATCAGTGAACACGCCGCCACGGGTCAGGAACTCGCGGTCTTCGTTCAGTGCGTTCAGTGCTTCTTCCAGAGAGCCTGCAACTTTTGGAATCTCAGCTTCTTCTTCCGGAGGCAGGTCATACAGGTTTTTGTCCATCGCATCGCCAGGGTGGATCTTGTTGATAACACCATCAAGACCCGCCATCAGCAGCGCGGTGAAGGCCAGGTACGGGTTAGCCGCTGGATCCGGGAAGCGTGCTTCGATACGACGTGCTTTCGGGCTCGCAACCACTGGGATACGGATTGAAGCAGAACGGTTACGTGCTGAGTAAGCCAGCATAACAGGTGCTTCGTAACCCGGGACCAGACGCTTGTACGAGTTGGTGGTTGGGTTAGCCAGGGCGTTGATCGCTTTAGCGTGCTTGATGATACCGCCGATGTAGAACAGAGCAGTTTCAGACAGGCCGCCGTACTTGTCGCCAGAGAACAGGTTCACGCCACCTTTTGACAGGGACATGTGGCAGTGCATACCAGAACCGTTATCGCCGAACATTGGCTTAGGCATGAAGGTTGCTGTTTTTCCGTACGCGTGAGCAACGTTGTGCACCACGTATTTGTAGATCTGAATTTCGTCAGCTTTTTTGGTCATGGTGTTGAAGCGGGTAGCCACTTCGTTCTGACCTGCTGTTGCAACTTCGTGGTGGTGAGCTTCAACCACCAGACCCATCTGCTCCATGGTCAGACACATAGCAGAACGGATGTCCTGAGCTGAGTCGACAGGTGGAACCGGGAAGTAACCGCCTTTCAGACCTGGACGGTGACCTTTGTTTCCGCCTTCGTATTCTTTACCGGTGTTCCATGCGGCTTCAATATCATCGATAGCGACGTGTGAACCTGAAGTATAAGAACCGAAACGGATGTCATCGAACAGGAAGAACTCTGGCTCAGGTCCAAACAGCACGGTATCCGCGATGCCTGAAGAACGCAGGAACTCTTCTGCACGTTTAGCAATGGAGCGTGGGTCACGGTCGTAGCCCTGCAGCGTGCCTGGCTCGAGGATGTCACAACGGATGATCAGCGTTGGATCTTCGAAGAACGGATCCATAACCGCAGTGGTCGCATCCGGCATCAGCACCATGTCTGATTCGTTAATGCCTTTCCAGCCACCGATGGATGAGCCATCGAACATTTTGCCTTCTTCGAAGAAGTCAGCGTTAACCTGGTGAGCAGGGATAGTAACGTGCTGTTCTTTACCTTTGGTATCGGTAAAACGCAGGTCAACAAACTTAACTTCGTGCTCGTTCATCATCGAGAGGACGTGTTCAGCGGACATACTTAAACTCTCCTGGAAATGGTCATAATCGTCATGGTGAGAGAACTTCGTTGCCTGGAATGTGTCACGCTTACTGACCACCCCTAACCAAGATCTCGGCAAGCTCTTTTCAACCGTTGTATAACTGTCGTTTTCGCTTGAAAAATATAAAGCGAATTCTGTGCCAACTTTATTACAATGGTAAAAATGGCGCTGTGACGCGCTCTTTCGTGAGTCGGTGACTGCACCAGTATGGATGATGTGCACTAATTTGGTGCTTCACAAATCAATTATCGCCCCAAAAAGGTGCAAAATCCCATCACAGTGCAGATTAATGCACCGTTATTGGTGCTAAAAAACAGCACTAAGAGAAACTTTAAGGGAATACTGTGATCATGTTCAGTCTTTCGCTTAATCCGTGTACAATACCGCGTTATTTCTATAATGCCTGAGGCAAAGCTGTGATCGAAAATTTGCGTAACATCGCCATCATCGCGCACGTTGACCATGGTAAGACCACCCTGGTTGACAAGCTGTTACAACAGTCCGGTACTTTTGATGCTCGTACCGAAGCGACTGAGCGCGTAATGGACTCCAACGATTTGGAGAAAGAGCGTGGGATTACCATCCTCGCAAAAAACACCGCCATCAAATGGAACGACTACCGTATCAACATCGTTGATACCCCAGGACACGCCGACTTCGGTGGTGAAGTGGAACGTGTTATGTCCATGGTGGACTCGGTGCTGCTGGTTGTAGATGCGATGGATGGCCCTATGCCGCAAACCCGCTTCGTAACCAAAAAAGCCTTTGCTCATGGTTTGAAGCCGATTGTAGTCATCAACAAAGTTGACCGTCCGGGCGCGCGCCCTGATTGGGTTGTTGATCAGGTGTTTGACCTGTTCGTTAACCTCGACGCGACTGACGAGCAGCTGGACTTCCCTATCATTTATGCGTCAGCGCTGAATGGTATCGCCGGTCTGGATCACAACGACATGGCAGACGACATGACCCCGCTGTACCAGGCGATTGTGGATCGTGTTTCTCCACCACAGGTTGAAGTTGAAGCCCCACTGCAGATGCAGATCTCGCAGCTGGACTACAACAACTACCTGGGCGTTATCGGCATTGGCCGCATCAAGCGCGGTAAAATCAAGCCGAACCAGCAAGTCACTATCATTGATAGCGAAGGCAAAACCCGTAACGGTAAAGTCGGTAAAGTACTGGGCCATCTGGGTCTGGAACGTATCGAGAGCGCCGAGGCTGAAGCAGGCGATATCATCGCTGTGACCGGTCTGGGCGAGCTGAACATCTCTGACACCATCTGCGACACGCAGAAGGTTGAAGCGCTGCCAGCCCTGAGCGTCGATGAACCAACCGTTACCATGTTCTTTAACGTCAACACTTCACCTTTCTGCGGTAAAGAAGGTAAGTATGTGACTTCGCGCCAGATCCTGGAGCGTCTGAACAAAGAGCTGGTACACAACGTGGCACTGCGCGTTGAAGAAACCGAAGATTCAGACGCATTCCGTGTGTCTGGTCGTGGTGAGCTGCACCTGTCTGTTCTGATCGAGAACATGCGTCGTGAAGGTTTCGAGCTGGCGGTATCCCGTCCGAAAGTTATCTTCCGCGAATTCGAAGGCCGTAAACAAGAGCCATTCGAAAACGTGACCCTCGACATCGAAGAAACCCACCAGGGTTCAGTGATGCAGGCGATGGGTGAGCGTAAAGGCGATCTGAAAAATATGGATCCAGATGGCAAAGGCCGTGTACGTCTCGACTACATGATCCCAAGCCGTGGCCTGATCGGCTTCCGTAACGAATTCATGACCATGACTTCAGGTACCGGTCTGCTGTACTCCACCTTCAGCCACTACGACGATGTGCGTCCAGGCGAAGTGGGCCAGCGTCAGAACGGTGTACTGATCTCTAACGGCCAGGGTAAAGCAGTCGCATTCGCACTGTTCAGCCTGCAGGATCGCGGTAAGCTGTTCCTGGGTCACGGTGCTGAGGTTTATGAAGGCCAGATTATCGGTATTCACAGCCGTTCTAACGACCTGACAGTTAACTGCCTGACCGGTAAGAAACTGACCAACATGCGTGCGTCAGGTACTGACGAAGCGACCACTCTGGTTCCACCGCAGAAAATGACGCTGGAGCAGGCTATCGAGTTCATCGATGATGACGAACTGGTAGAAGTGACTCCGCAGTCAGTCCGTATTCGTAAACGTCACCTGACCGAGAACGACCGTAAGCGTGCGTCTCGCGGCGGTAAAGAGTAAGCGAAACAGTCTGATATTTAAGCCCCGCATCGCGGGGCTTTTTTGTGCCTGCAACCCGCTGCAACGCTCGCTTTGTGAAAGTTGTCCCCGATTCCAGAACGCTTATTTCCTCCTCATCGTACCTGTTCAGTAATGCTTTTTGCCGCTAGAGTGAATGATCCAGGGAATAGAAGGAGAGGCGTCATGCTGTACATCTTTGATTTAGGCAATGTGATTGTTGATATCGATTTTAATCGCGTGCTCGGCGTCTGGAGTGACCTGGGACGTGTGCCGCTGGCGACATTACAAAGTCGCTTCCAAATGGATGAAGCATTCGAGAAACACGAACGTGGTGAGATCAGCGATCCCGAGTTTGCGGCACGTATCTGTGATCAACTGGATATCGCCTTGAGCTATCCGCAATTCACCGCGGGCTGGCAGGCGGTGTTTGTCGGTGTGCGTCCGGAAACGCTGGCGATCATGAACACACTGCGCGCTAATGGCGAGCGTGTGGTGATCCTGTCCAACACCAATCAGTTGCACTTTGAGTTCTGGCCAACGCAATATCCGGAAGTGCAACAGGCAGCCGATCACGTCTATATGTCGCAAGACATAGGCATGCGCAAGCCTGAGGCGCGTATCTATCAATATGTGCTTGAGCACGAAGGCTATACCGCCGATCAGGCGGTGTTCTTTGATGATAATCGCGCCAACATTGATGCGGCCCGCGCTCTGGGGATTGAGAGCGTGCTGGTGGAAGACGCGAAAACTGTGCCGGACTGGTTCGCGAGCCGTCGCTGAGTGGTAACACGTAACCATTTGCGCCATTCGGCGCACGCGTTTTTCCTGTGGGTCAAACTGCTGTGGCGCCGCGTTGATGAAGACAACATGACGACGCAGGCCGGGAATCTGGCCTACGTCTCATTGCTGGCTTTGGTGCCGCTGATCGCCGTGGTGTTTGCGCTTTTTGCCGCTTTCCCGATGTTTTCGGAGATCAGCGTCCAGCTTAAACACTTCATCTTCAGCAATTTTATGCCGGCAGCCGGTGACGTTATCCAGCGCTACCTCGATCAGTTTGTGGCCAACGTCAATAAAATGACAGCGGTGGGGATTGTCGGATTGATCGTGACCGCGCTGTTGCTAATGCACTCGGTGGACAGCGCACTCAATGCGATTTGGCGCAGTACTAAACCACGGCCAATGGTTTACTCCTTTGCTGTCTACTGGATGATCCTGACGCTGGGCCCGATACTGGCCGGTGCCAGTCTGGCCATCAGCTCTTACTTGTTATCGCTGCGCTGGGTCAATGTCACTGGCGTGACCAGCCTTATCGATCAGGTATTACGAATCTTCCCTCTGGTGCTCGCTATCCTCGCGTTCTGGTTGCTCTACAGCATCGTCCCGACGCGCCGTGTGCCAACGCGTGATGCACTGGTCGGGGCGATTGTCGCCGGACTGCTGTTTGAGCTGGGCAAAAAAGGGTTTGCGCTCTATGTTACGATGTTCCCTTCGTATCAATTAATTTACGGCGTACTGGCAGTCATCCCGATTCTGTTTTTATGGGTTTACTGGACCTGGTGTATTGTGTTGTTAGGCGCGGAAATCACCGTCACCCTTGATGACTATCGCCAGCTAAAACAGCAGGAACGCGAAAAAGAACGAGAGGAAACATGATTGCTTTGATTCAGCGCGTCAGTCGCGCCAGCGTCGTGGTGGATGACGCGACGGTGGGTGAGATTGGCGCCGGTTTGCTGGTGTTGTTAGGTGTGGAGAAGGGCGATGACGAACAAAAGGCCCAGCGGTTGTCTGAACGTGTGCTGGGTTATCGCATCTTCGGTGATGAGAACGACAAAATGAACCTGAACGTACAGCAGGCCGGTGGCAGCGTGCTGGTGGTTTCGCAATTCACTCTTGCCGCCGACACCAACAAAGGCATGCGTCCCTCATTCTCAGGTGGTGCCGAACCGGCGGAAGCCGAACGTCTCTATTACCATTTCAGCGAGTGTTGCCGGGCACAGGGTGTGACCACGGCGAACGGTCGTTTTGCTGCCAACATGCAGGTTTCACTGGTGAATGATGGTCCAGTGACCTTCTGGTTGCAGGTGTGAGGTTTTCAGCCGAGCGGCCAGGGATCAGCCACGCAAGCTCCGAACGAGAGAATCACTTTATGTATCATCTTCGTGTGCCGCAAACGGCGGAAGAACTGGATACTTATTATCAGTTCCGCTGGGAAATGTTACGTAAGCCGCTGCGTCAGCCGCAGGGCTCTGAGCGTGATGCCTGGGATGCGCTGGCGCATCATCAGATGGTGGTCGATGAGCAGGGCGATCCTGTTGCGGTTGGCCGTCTCTATATCAATGCGGAAAACGAAGCGGCCATCCGCTTCCTGGCCGTACACCCTTCGGTGCAGGGCAAAGGATTAGGGACGCTGGTGGCGATGACGCTGGAATCCGTTGCGCGTCAGGAGGGGGCGAAGCGTGTGACCTGTAGCGCGCGTGAAGACGCCGTGGAGTTCTTCGCCAAGCTGGGCTATGTCAATCAGGGTGAAATCACCGCGCCACAAACCACGCCGGTGCGCCATTTCCTGATGATCAAACCGGTGGTGACACTGGATGATATCCTGCACCGCGCTGACTGGTGTGGTCAGTTGCAGCAGGCCTGGTACGAGCATATTCCGCTCAGTGAGAAAATGGGCGTGCGCATTCTGCAATATACCGGGCAGAAGTTCGTTACTACCATGCCAGAAACCGGCAACCAGAACCCGCATCACACGTTATTCGCTGGCAGCTTGTTCTCACTGGCTACGCTCACAGGCTGGGGGCTGATTTGGCTATTACTGCGCGAGCGGCATCTCGGCGGCACTATCATCCTTGCCGATGCTCATATTCGTTACAGTAAGCCCATTAGTGGACGTCCGGGTGCGATTGCCGACCTGGGATCACTGAGTGGCGACCTTGACCGTCTGGCGCGTGGTCGTAAAGCGCGCGTGCAGATGGAAGTGGAACTGTTTGGTGATGATGAGCTGGGTGCGGTGTTTGAAGGGGTTTATATCGTACTGCCAGCCGATGCAGATGGTGCATTAGAAGAGGGTGGCTCGGGTGCACGCATTAATTAATGCGTGCAGATTACGTTGTAGCCATCTTCAACCTCAATCGGTAGCAGCGTGAAGAATGGCGCATCGGTGAGCGACAGGTTGTCGCTACTGATACGCGGCATTCCTCGCACCGCAGCCTTTTCTGAAAACCTATTGAACCTGACCCGCATGCATCGTCTGCTGCACCGATTGCGTATCGGTGGTCACTGACACATTCCCCTCAACGCTTTGGCGCAATGGCGCGGCAGCACTCAATGAACCTTTCACCTGCAGCAAAAGATTACTGTTGCCGCTAAGAGGCAACGCAGGCCAGCCCCAGTTTTGCAACACATTGGCTGGCACCGCCTGACCTTTGAGATTCAGTGTCAATGGGCGCTGTGCATCCTGCCCAACGCTCGCGGTGCCCTCCAGCAAACCATTGCCGTTAAAGGCGCTCATTTCTGTCACCTGAATTTGCTGATCGTTAGCATTAAAGGCAATGGAAGGATGGCGCAGATCGGTGCGATTAAACGTTGCTTCCGCCGCGTTAAAGCTCGCTTTACCGCCCCAGATTCCCCACTGATGCTGGCGTGCCAGTAGCAGGTTATCGGCGTTACCATCCAGCGCGGTCATCTGGAATGGGAAAGCAGGGTTGATGTCGATCACCAGATTTCGATTGGCCGTAGCGTGTGTCACCAGCACGCTATCCAGCCATGATGGCAATGCTTGCTGCCAGCGATCGCGCCAGTTCTGCGGTAAGGTATATTCCAGCCCGGCAATGGCTAAATCATTCAGCGTCAGGCGTTTATCGCTGCGCGTCCAGTTGCCGCTGGCACGGATCACGCCATTGGCCCAACGTGAACTGAACTGGGCCAACTCAATGCCCTGCGCCGAGAAGTTGGCATTCACAATCGGATCGTTAAGCTCAAAGCCACCATTAATGAAGTTACCGGCATTCATCGACAGAGAGCCATCATCGCTTTGCCAGTCATCTCCACGCAGCGTGATGTTCTTCAGGGTTAAATCGAGGTCGGTGACAGCCCAATCCGGCCCTTGCAGTCGCGCATCGGTCATATCCAGGCGATTGATGCTCACTGACGGCACGTCGCGCAGCGGATTGAGGAAATCACTCAGATTTTGATGGGTCTGCAGGCGGATATCGTTAAGACGTAGCTGATCAATCTTCCAGTTACCCTGCGTGTCGCGCTCGGCGTTGCCGGTCATCGAACCACGCGCGAGATCGGCCCCAATATTGCTGAATATCATGCGGTGCTGCTTCACACTTCCCTGCAGCAGCACATTGTTGCCCGGAACACCATTCAGCGTCAGCTTGCCTGCACTCATCTGGAACTGTGCATCGCTGCCCAGCATATCCGTCGGGGTCGGTTTCCACGGGATAATTCCGCCATTAACCCGTTCAGCGATCATCGGCAGCATGCTGTGCGGGCTATCAATGCGCACGTTATTCAGTTGCAGGCGATTGGCCTGGATAGGCAGCGTGGTATCGGGCGTCTGATTCGCGAGGTTAATCTCGCCATCACGCACGTCGATGCTATCAAAATGCAGCCAGTCACTGAATTGCACCAGTGCCAGTCCGAGGTCGACGCGCTTGGCCACCAACACCGCTGGCTGACCATCGTGCCCAAAGCTGAAATCATCCAGCATGATGTGCGAGGGAGAAGAAAAGTTATGCTCAATCTTGCTGAGGGAGAGATGCCAGGCGGTCTTGTCACTTACCCAACGGCTAAACCAACCTGCGCCCCACTGGGTCTGCAGCAAGACATACAGGACAACCAGCCCCAGCAGAATCAGCAGCAGTAAGGTAAGGAAAAACTTGCCTAAAAATTTCATCGCATCCATCCATCCCGATATTTATCCGGTAAGAGGTTGTTATGCCTGAATTACCGTTACAGCTCAACAGCCTGGATGTAAAAGCGGATAAATAACAGGCAGGCCGTAGCCTGCCTTAAGGGTTACTTTTCCTGTGGAAAGACGAGGTTAAGCACGATTGCGGTGATACCACCGGCAGCAATGCCTGAGGAGAGCAGGGTTTTCAGCCAGTCCGGGGCGAATTGCAAAATCAGCGGTTGCTGTGAAACACCCAGGCCAACGGCCAGCGACAGTGCGATGATCATAATGGCGCGACGGTTCAGCGGCTCGCGCGAAACGATGCGTACACCCGATGCCGCAATCGTGCCAAACATCACGATGGTGGCACCACCCAGCACTGGCTCAGGAATGTGCTGCACAAAACCACTCACCGCCGGGAACAGACCGAGCACAATCAGCATCAGCGCCACGACAAAACCCACATAACGGCTGGCAACGCCGGTCAGCTGAATCACGCCGTTGTTCTGCCCGAAGCAGGAGTTCGGAAACGTATTGAACAATGCGGATACAAATGAGTTGAGGCCGTTAGCCAGCACGCCGCCTTTCAAGCGCTTCATATACAGCGGACCACTCACCGGTTGTTCTGACACATCCGAGGTGGCAGTAATATCGCCAATGGTTTCCAGTGAGGTCACCATAAACACCAGCATCAGCGGGATCAGCAGGTTCCAGTCAAAACCGAGGCCGTAATATAGCGGTGTTGGTACCGCCACCAGTGGTTGATCGGTGGGCGCGCTGGTGGCAGGTAACATATCCAGCGCCCATGCCAATCCGTAACCGACCGCCATGGCGATCACCAGTGAGGCCACACGCAGGTAGGGATTGCGCTGACGGTTAAGCAGGATAATCACCACCAATACCGCGCCAGCCAGCAGCAGATTTTTTGGCGCGCCGAAAGAGTGATCGCTCATTGCCGCGAAGCCGCCGCCAATCGAGGTCAGGCCAACCTGAATCAGTGACAGGCCAATAATCATCACCACAATGCCGGAAACCAGCGGTGTAATAATACGGCGAGCCAGATGCAGGACGCGTGACAGCACCATTTCGGTACAAGAGGCCACCATCAACGTACCGAACAGCGCGGCCATCATGGTCGGAACATCGGCACCGCCATTTTTCAGCGCCATGCCGCCCATAATCAGCGGTGTCACAAAGTTAAAGCTGGTGCCCTGAATCGACAGTAAACCAGAACCAACTGGTCCCCAGGTTTTGATTTGCAGGATTGAAGCCACACCCGATGCAAACAGCGACATGCTGATAATGTGTTGCGTATCCTGAGCCGGTAAACCCAGCGCCTGGCAAATCAATAGCGCAGGAGTGATGACCGCGACAAACATCGCCAGCAGATGCTGACAGGCCGCAAAGAGGGTTTGCGGTAGCGGTGGACGGTCTTCGAGGCGGTAAATCAGTTCACTCTGTGGACGGGCTGACTGATGAGATTCAGCAGTATTAACGGACATGGTGCGCGTTCTCAATGACAACAAAGGGGCGATTTTAAACGGTTGCGGTGTGAAAGCAATCGTTTGCAATGCCCCTTTTCACTTGCATTGATTTAAAGCGTAAACACGGTACGACTACGGCTATCATCTTCCTGCCAGGCCTGAGCCACTTCACTCAACGGACGCATCTGGAAAGCGACCGAAAAATCACTCTCTGCCGCGGCATTCAACATTTCGCTGATACAGGCAATCAGCTCCGCATCGGATACGCTACCCAGCCCGCTGCCCATTAATGTCAGACCAGATGAGCGCAACAGCTTGCTGTGCAGGGTGATCTCCTGGCCACTCAGCGAGCCGATTTGCACGAAGCGCACCGCTTTCTCTCCCCCCGCAACAGCCGCCTGCATGATATCAAGTGCACTCTGGCCCCACAGGTAATCCAGCACAATATCGATGCCTTCTTTCATCAGTGCGGGCAGTGCGCCGGGCAACTCATCCAGCGTCAGGGTATTGTCCGCGCCTTGGGCACGCAATTGATCCAGTACTTCACGATTGCGTCCGGTGGCGATGATTTTGCCTGCGCCGAGATGCCGAGCTATTCGCACTGCTAATCCACCTGAGGTGCCGGTGGCGCCATTGATCAACACGGTTTCACCCGGCTGCAACTGCGCCCGGCGCGTCAACGCTGCCCAGGAGGACATGCCCGGATTGGCGATGGCGGCAGCCAGCACCGGATCGAGCGAAGCGGGCAGTGGCACAATGGCCGCGGCGGGAACCTGCGTTCTTTCCGCCATGCTGCCCCAGGGCGCATTAAAGGCGAGAAAATAGACCGGATCGCCATTGCTGAGCGTACCGGTACCGTCAATGCCGGTGATAAAAGGATAATGTGTGGTGGCGCTGTAGTGTTTGCCAGAAGCGCGTGCCTTCGCCAGTTGACTGACGGCAGCCGCTTTAACGCTGACAACCACATGCTGTTCATCGGCTTGCGGTTCGGGAAAATCACCGTAAACCGGCTGTTCGCCCGCTGTGGAAACGATAGCTGCTTTCATGCTTTCTCCTTCAGATAATCGGAAATTATGTGTAATATGCACAAATTAGTTCTGCCTCGGGATAACGTCAATGAAAAGTGTGCAAAATACACATAATAATGCAGAGTTCGACGATCTGCATAATGCACTGCTGATGATTGTGGGTACTTTTAATCGCCCGCAACGTGATGAATTACTAATAAAAGAGTCCAATATTCAACTCGATCGTGCGTTATTTCCGCTGCTGATCCAGATTGGCCGCTTTGGACCGATTGGCGTGGTGGAACTGGCAGAGCGCGCCGGACGCGATTACACCACGGTGAGCCGTCAGGTGGCGAAACTGGAAGAGCTGGGGTTAGCGCAACGACAGAAAAATGCCAAAGACAAACGCGTCAACGAAGCAGTCATTACCGCCACTGGCAAAGCGATGACGGATAAAATCGATGCCGCACGGGCGCAGATTTATCAGCATCTGTTTGAGAACTGGCAGGATAGCGAGCGCACCGAGCTGACGCGTCTGTTGCAGAAATTTGTCGGGGATTTTATGGCGATCGATCGTAGCGAGTAAGGGTGGGCATCGTGTCGTGTTGGCTCTTCAGCACGCCGTCTTTTGCCCACTTTTAAGCGTTGCTGTAGCGCTCGGTCTCTGGCAGCCAGCGTTCAATCAACGCCTGCGCCTGTTCTGGATAGTGCTGGTGGATATGGCGCGCCACGCGTTGCACTTCCGGGATCATGCCCTGATCGCGCAGTAAGTCTGCGACCTTAAACTCTGCATTACCGGTCTGGCGCGTACCCAGTAATTCACCGGGACCGCGAATTTCCAGGTCGTGCTGAGCGATGACGAAGCCATCGTTGCTGTCGCGCAGTACCTGCAAACGCTTCTGCGCGGTTTTGCTGAGCGGCGCTTTGTACAGCAGCACACAATGCGAGGCGACTGCGCCACGGCCCACGCGGCCACGCAGCTGATGCAGCTGAGCCAGGCCCAAACGTTCCGGGTTTTCGATGATCATCAGGCTGGCGTTGGGCACGTCTACCCCGACTTCAATCACCGTCGTTGCGACCAGTAACTGAATCTCGTTGGCTTTGAAGGCCGCCATCACCGCCTGTTTCTCTGCCGGTTTCATGCGGCCGTGCACCAGCCCAACCTGCAAGCCAGGCAGCGCAAGTTTCAACTCTTCCCAGGTGGCTTCCGCCGCTTGTGCTTCCAGTACATCTGACTCTTCAATCAGCGTGCAGACCCAGTAAGCCTGGCGACCTTCATGGCAGGCGTTTTTCACCCGCTCAATAATATCGCCGCGGCGACTGTCAGGAATGGCCACCGTGGTGACCGGTGTGCGGCCAGGCGGTAATTCGTCGATGGTGGAGGTATCGAGATCGGCATAGGCGGTCATCGCCAGGGTACGCGGAATCGGCGTGGCGGTCATAATCAGCTGATGCGGATGGAAACCCTGCTCTTCGCCTTTTTCCCACAGCGCAAGACGTTGATGAACGCCGAAGCGGTGTTGCTCATCAATGATCACCAGCGCCATGCCGTTGAATTTCACCTGTTCCTGGAACAGTGCATGCGTGCCGACCACCATCGCTACCTGTCCGCTGGCAATCGCCTCCTGCTGGGCTTCACGTGCTTTGCCTTTTTGCTTACCAGCCAGCCAACCCACTTCAATGCCCAGCGGCGCAAACCACTGGCGGAAATTGTTGGCATGCTGCTCGGCCAGCAGTTCAGTCGGCGCCATCAGCGCCACCTGTTTGCCATGCGCGATGACAACAAGCGCCGCCAGCGCAGCGACCAGCGTTTTGCCCGATCCGACATCACCCTGCACCAGACGCATCATCGGGAAGTCGTTGGCTAAATCGCGTTCGATCTCCTCAACCACGCGTTTTTGCGCGCCGGTGGGTGAGAAGGGCAGCGCGGCCAGCAATTGATTCACCAGATTATGCTTAGCAGGCATCGGCAACGCATGATGACGTTGGGCACCGGCACGAACCGCCAGCATGCTGAGGTTGTGCGCCAGCAGCTCTTCAAGGATTAAGCGCTTTTGTGCGGGATGGCGACCGGTTTCCAGTTCGCTCAGACGTAAATCGGGCGGCGGACGATGCAGCGTGCGCAGGGCATCCGGCAAACTCATCAAGCCACCGCTCAGTTCTGACGGCAGCAGTTCGGCAATCGGGCAACTTTCCAGCAACGTCAGCGCTTGATCGGTGAGATTGCGCAGCGTGGCCTGACGAATGCCTTCAGTGGTGGGATAGACCGGTGTCAGGGTTTCCTGTAGCTCGACGCCGCCCTGTTCGCCCTGCACGCGATACTCGGGATGAATAATTTCAGCACCGCGCTGGCCACGTTTGATTTCACCATAAGCGGTGACGCGGCGGCCTGGCGCCAGACTGTTTTTCATCCCGGCATTGAAATTGAAGAAGCGCATGGTCAGCACGCCGCTGCCATCACTGATCTGGCACACCAGCATGCGGCGGCGGCCAAACGTGATCTCACTGTGCAGCACTTCACCTTCCACCGTGGACCAGACGCCCGGCAGCAGGTCATTAATCTTGTAGAGTTGGGTGCGATCTTCGTAGCGCAGCGGCAGATGCAGCAGCAAATCCTGAATGGTGAACAGGCTGAGTTTAGCCAGTTTTCCCGCCTGACTGGCGCCGACGCCGGTCAGGGTACTGAGCGGTATGGCATCCAGCAGACGGCCTTTCATTTTTTACCTGTGGATTGCATGGTGGCCCACCAGTCGGCATCGGCTTCCACCTCGCCCTGGGCGTTGATATGCGGATAAGGCAGACCTTTTTGCTTCGCCACGCGGGCAAGCACCGGATAACCGCCTTCAAACAGCAAACGCTGCTGTTCATCGGCATCAAGCAGGCTGTGCTGACGTTTGTACATGCCCGCGTTCTGCCGTTGACGCTGCGCTTCATACAGAATCAGCGCGGAGGCAACGGACACGTTGAGCGACTGCACCATGCCGACCATGGGCACAATGATGTCCTGATCGGCGAGCGCCAGCGCTTCAGCGGTGATGCCGGTTTTTTCCTGCCCCATCAGAATGCAGGTTGGTTTGGTGTAATCAATCTCGCGGAAATCCACCGCATTCGCCGACAGATTGGTGGCCAGCACCTGCATGCCTTGATCTTTCAGGTGACGCACGGCTTCCGCGATATGACGATGCGTCTGCACTTTCACCCAACTGTTGCTGCCCGCTGAAGCAGACACCATGGTGCGCATGCGCACGCTAGGCCAGACGGCGTGCACTTCATGGATGCCGACCGCGTCAGCAGTACGAATCACCGCCGAGACATTATGCGGCTTATGGACCTGCTCCATGCAGACGGTGAGGTCGTGCTGGCGCATGGCCAGCATTTCCTGGATACGAGCAAAACGTTGAGCGTTCATGCACTAATTACGGTTACGGTGAACTTTAATCACATCTGGCATCACGCGGATTTTACGCATAATGTTGGCCAGATGGACGCGATCGTTCGCGGTGAGGCGGATAAAGGCGCTGTAAACACGACCGTCGCGCTCTTCCGTGTTAAGACTTTGGATGTTGGATCCCGCGGTGTTGATCGCCGCCGTCAGGTTCGCCAGTGCGCCCTGATGGTTGAACATATCTACCTTAATTTCCGCAACGAACTCCTGATCGATAACTTTATCCCACTCAACCGGCATAAACTTCTCGGGCTCTTTCTGATAGCCACGGATGTTACGACAGGATTCGTGGTGCACCACCAGGCCTTTGCCCGGGCTGACGTGCGCAACAATCGGATCGCCAGGAATCGGACGACAGCACTTGGCAAAGGTAATCAATACGCCATCAGCACCTTTGATCGGCAGCTTTTTGCGTTTGCTGTTGCTTTGCGGCTGCTCAGCACCCGACTGCAGCAGGTTTTTCGCCACGACCACGCTCATGGCGTTGCCGAGGCCGATCTCTGCCAGCAGATCGTCAATGCTGGTCAGCTTCATGCGTTCCAGCTCGTGCTGGATATTCTCCGCCGGAATTTCCGCCAGTTTTTTGCTGCCGCCGAGCGCATGGCTCAACAGGCGACGGCCAAGGTTAACGGAGTCTTCGCGTTTCAGGTTTTTCAGCAGCTGACGAATCTTGGCGCGCGCTTTTGAACTCACCACAAAGTTAAGCCACGCCGCATTCGGGCGTGCGCCTGGCGCGGTGATAATTTCAATGGTTTGGCCGCTGGTTAGCGATTGCGACAGCGGATAAGGCTGGCGATCGACGCGTGCACCGACACAGGCATGGCCAATATCGGTGTGCACGGCGTAAGCGAAGTCTACCGGCGTGGCACCAGCAGGCAGTTCGACGATGCGTCCTTCCGGCGTGAAGACGTAGATCTCATCCGGGAAGAGATCGGATTTCACGCTCTCGATAAATTCAAACGAGCTACCGGCGCTTTGCTGCAGCTCCAGCAGGCTTTGCAGCCAGCGCTGGGCGCGAATCTGTGCGGTCGTGCCGCTTTCACCGGCCTCTTTATAAGCCCAGTGTGCCGCTACCCCCATCTCCGCCATCTGATCCATATCTTCGGTACGGATTTGCACTTCAACGGGCACGCCGTGCGGACCAATCATTGATGTATGCAGTGATTGATAGCCGTTGGCCTTGGGAATCGCGATGTAATCTTTGACGCGTCCAGGACGCGGTTTGTAAAGGCTGTGCATCTGACCGAGCACGCGATAACAGGTATCCAGGTCTTTCACGATAACGCGAAAGGCATAAATATCCATGATCGAGTGGAATCGCTGCTCTTTCAGGTGCATTTTGCGGTAGATCGAATAGAGATGCTTCTCGCGACCACTGACACGGCAGGGAATGCCTGCTTCCTGTAAGCGCCCATCGATTTCAGAAAGGATCTTCTGAATCATCTCTTTACGATTACCGCGTGCCGCTTTCACCACCTCTTTTATCACGCGGAAACGATTTGGATAGAGGGCTTCAAAGCCGAGTTCTTCCAACTCTGTTTTCAGGTGATGAATACCAAGGCGGTGCGCCAGAGGACTGTAAATCTCCAGCGTTTCCAGTGCGATACGACGTTTCTTATCCGGTCGTAACGCACCGAGCGTGCGCATATTGTGCGTGCGGTCAGCCAGCTTGATCAGAATGACGCGGATATCCTGCACCATCGCCATGATCATTTTGCGGAAGTTTTCAGCCTGCGCTTCTTTCTTGTCGCGGAACTTCAGCTTGTCGAGTTTCGACACGCCTTCCACCAGTTCGGCCACGCTTTTGCCAAACAGCTGTTCCATATCCTGGTAAGTGGCGGGTGTATCTTCGATCACGTCATGCAGCAGCGCTGCCATCAGCGTTTCATGGTCGAGTTTCATCTCGGCCAGAATGCAGGCAACGGCAACAGGATGGGTGATGTAAGGTTCACCGCTGGAGCGTGTCTGACCCTCGTGGGCATCACGCGCGACGAGATAAGCTTGCTTGAGGCGCTTGATTTGCTCCTCAGGCAAGTATTTTTCAATCAGTTGATTGAGGCTTTCAAACAGATACAAGGTTGACCTGCGAAGTGCTGTTAACGACGACCTTCAGCGATAGCGGTAACGGCTTGTAACTCAGCGGCTTCCTGCTCTTGCTGCTCCTGACGATCACGCACATCCAGAATCTGGGTAGTGATCAGGCCTTCTTCGATTTCGCGCAGGGCGATAACGGTGGCTTTATCGTTCTCTTCCGGAACCAGCGGATCTTTACCGCCTACCTGCATCTGACGTGCACGACGTGCAGCGACCAACACCAGGTCAAAACGGTTACCAATTTTCTCTACTGCGTCCTGAACGGTTACGCGTGCCATAGGTGTGCTACTCCACAGATGATGAAGAAATGACTGGGCATAATACTGAAAGTGACTTCAGACTGCCAATAGTTTGCTGATTAAAGCATCATGTCGCGATTTTTGGCGACTCATACGCAGACGTTCTGCGCGAATAATGTGTTTCAGGTCGGTCAGTGCCAGGTCGAAATCATCATTCACGATCAGATAGTCGTATTCAGCGTAATGACTCATTTCCGCCACGGCCTGAGCCATACGGCGGGCGATAACCTCTTCGCTATCCTGACCACGGCCACGCAGGCGACGATCTAACTCTTCAGTCGACGGCGGCAACACAAAAATGCTGCGTGCGGCAGGCATTTTCTGACGAATTTGCTGAGCACCTTGCCAGTCGATATCCAGAAATACATCGACACCGGTCGCCAGCACGCGCTCAATCGCGGCGCGCGAGGTACCGTAGTAATTGCCAAACACTTCCGCATGTTCGAGGAAGTCTTCAGCGGCAATCATGGTCTCAAATTCGGGCTTGGAGACAAAGAAATAGTGTTCACCATGAACTTCACCGGGACGCACGCCGCGAGTGGTATGGGAAACAGACACCTGCGTATCGTACAGCGGCTGTGTCTTCAATAAAGCCTGAATCAGACTGGATTTACCCGCGCCACTGGGGGCGGAAACAATATAAAGCGTGCCTTGAGCCATGGTTATCTTGAATTGAGTAAAGAGCGGAGTCGATTTCCTGCACAGTATACACGGCTTAACGGTGCCACGCAGCGTTTGCCGTTGGGCTAAGGTAATTCTTTTTCTGTGAACCCGCGCCAGACAACGCGGTAAGCCGCTGCAAACGGCTTAAAAACCCGGGAATACGTTTGCTCTTTATCACCTTCAGCACTGGTCATTGACCTCATCGCACTCTCCAATAGACAAAAAGGAGAGCAACGATGAAAGGATGGTGGTGGCTGTGTTGCTGGTTTTTCACTGCGGTTTGCGGGGCTGAAGCGCTGTGCCCTAACTGGTCACCGGTGCGCGCCGAACAAGAGATGGTTCAATTACATAGCCAGCTACGGCACTGGGATGATGCCTACTATCGCAAGGGCTCGAGTCTGGTTAGCGATGGGGACTATGACAGCCTGCAGCAACGCTTACTGCATTGGCAGCGCTGCTTCACGCCGGATCAACGGGCTTATCAAGCACAGCCCACAACGGACGGTAGTACTCGACATCCGGTGGCACACACAGGGGTACGGAAACTGCGTGACAAGCTGGCAGTGGCTTACTGGATGCAGGATAAATCGCCACTGTGGATACAGCCGAAAGTTGATGGCGTAGCGGTAACGCTGGTGTATCGACGCGGGCAATTGGTTTCTCTGGTGAGTCGCGGCGATGGCCTGCGTGGGGAAGAGTGGGTAAGCAAAGCCCATCATATTCCGGCAATTCCACCGCACATCGACACCGACCGTGAAGAGGTGGTGCTGCAAGGTGAGCTGTTTCTGCTTATGACCGATCACCAGCAAGCACGTGACGGAGGGCGAAACGCCAGAGCGCAGGTGGCGGGTGCGATGATGCGTCATGAAGCTTCCCCGCTGCTGGCAGATCTTGGTATTTTTATCTGGGCATGGCCCGATGGTCCAATTCAGATGCCCGCTCGACTGGCGCAGTTATCACGCTGGGGATTCGGTTTGGCGCAGGACTGGAGCCGCCCAATCGAGAACGAAGAGGAGGCGGAGGTGTGGCGCGATCGCTGGTTCCGTGCATCTTTGCCGTTCGTCACCGATGGCGTTGTGATCCATCAATCACCCGTCGGTGCCGGGCGGGACTGGCAGCCTGGTCAGGGACACTGGTCCGCCGCGTGGAAATATCAGCCGGTTGAAGTCAGCAGTGAAGTGCTGTCCGTGGATTTCAATGTAGGGCGCACAGGGAAAATTGCCGTGGTGCTGAACCTCATTCCCGTTCAGCTGGATGATAAAACCGTGCGCAGAGTGAATCTTGGATCGCTGCGGCGATGGCGGGAGCTGGATGTCATCGCAGGTGATCAAGTGATAGTCACGTTAGCCGGTCAGGGTATTCCTCGCTTAGAGCGAGTAATTTGGCGGGTGAGAGGGCGCGATTATCCTTTAACACCGCAGCAGGGCGAATTTAATCCGCTGTCTTGTTTGCACTTCAACCAGGATTGCCGGCTGCAGTTTTTATCACGCCTCAGCTGGCTCAGTCAGAAATCGGTGCTGAACATCCCTGGCGTGCAACGGAGTAGCTGGCAGCGGTTACTGAACAGTGGCGTGATCACCCATCTTTTCTCCTGGCTGACGTTAACGCCAGAAGAGGTCGCGCACGACAGCGGGATGTCCTTTGCGCGGGCACAACAGATTTGGCAACGTTTCCAACAGACACGTCAGCAACCCTTTCGGCGCTGGGTGAGCGCATTAGGTCTACCGCTTCCCCGTTCCGCGTTGCAGGCCTTACCGGATAACGACTGGACAGCGTTACTGGCTCGCTCGACAGAAGAGTGGCAGCAGTTACCCGGCATCGGGCGCACGCTGGCAGAGCGGATTGTGACCATGCTGCAGGATGAGGAGTTACAGCAACTTATTCGCTTTTTACAGCAGCAGGAAATTCCTGCTGCACCTTCAATGCTCGGGGTGGGGATAGTTGAAGATCGGCAGGCCAAGGCGGAAGCGCAGCGCTAATAAACGGCCAATGAAGCCGGCCAGCAGCGTAATGATCACCACGGCTTCATGGGGAAGCGGCGTTTTGAGCAGCAGAATGTAGAGCCAACCTGCGGCAAATGCGATACCGGCATAGAGCTCTTTTTGGAATACCAGCGGGATGCGATTGCAGAACATATCACGCAGCACGCCACCAAAAACCCCCGTGATCACGGCGGCAATAGCGGCAATGATCGAGGCATGACCAGAATCCAGCGCGACCTGCGCGCCAATAATGGAGAACACCACCAGGCCAAGCGCATCCAGTACCAGAAACACTTTACGCAGATGATTCATTAAAGGGGCAACAAAAGTGGTCACCACCGCAGCGGCGGCCACTATCATGATGTACTCCGGGTTTTTAACCCAACTCAACGGATAATGCCCGAGCAAGATGTCACGCACCGAGCCGCCTCCGATTGCAGTGACGGACGCAATGATGATGACGCCAAACAGGTCCATTTTGCGGCGACCAGCGGCCAGCGCACCGGTCATAGCTTCGGCGGTGATACCAATAATGTAGAGAACGGTTAATAACATAGAGCACTCCAAAAGATCGGCGGCCAGCCTAAAGATTTCCTCAGCTATCGACCACTGAGTATTTCTAAAGCAGACGTCATCGGATTAGCTGTTTTGATGCCGCACATGCTAACAGGCTTAACCCGCTTGATAAATCAGGAGTGCGTTATGCTTTCGCATTAAAAAATGTGATGTGATCCATGTGATCGTGCAGGTCTGAGAGGTAAGAGGACGGGGAAGAAGAGATGTTAACCGTATCAAAAAAGAAAAAAGCGTGCTGGCGACCAGCACGCGAACGCATCTTCTCAGATGCCCAGAGCCCACCATACAGACTTGTTTTTATTATCCGTTTCTTGCTCGCACGTTAGCGAAACTTTTCAGGCTAAAACGGTATTCTGGCTGGAACCAGGAACGACCGTAGTAGCAGTAGACCAGCATTCTGATGGATACCATGGCCAGGTAGCCCCAGATAGCGCACAACACTGAAGGGGTCAGCCATACGGTAAACAGTGTGACACCCAGGCCTACCAGCACCGATGAGGTTTCTGTGAAGGCGATACGCGAGAATTGTTTCTCACGCTGTAATATGGCGCGATAATGTTGCCCTTGCGGAATAATGATGAAAATCACCGAAATCATTTCCAGCATAATCGCCATTTCCGGTTGATTCATTATTCGGCTATATAAATCACTACCAATAAACAGCACGGCGAATATCATCATGCCACTTAACACATTTCCCCAGTAGAGAATGGAAAGTTCGCTGTTATTAAGGTTTATATTTCTGATAACTGAATTACCAAACCCACGATCGGCAAGCGTATCAATAATCAATAACATCACAATGGCAATGGCGAGTAAATCTAACTCGTTTGCCTGAAGTATTTGTGCCAGAAGTGAAAGCTGTAAAACACCAATGCCGACGATTTTTATGGATGACAAAATTGACCATTTGGCGCTGGCCAAACTTTTTTCTCTTATCGCCATGTTCTGCTCGTTATGGTACATGTACCAATGCAATTAAGGGTTCACCCGGGCGCCTGCCCAGAGTACAGATCACATCAATGCAGCGTGTCCTGACGCAGCCCTGAAATGCCTTTCAGAGTTTGCCACGTAAAGATGCATTCAATTAAATGATGCTCTGAATTTAAAGAGATGCCCCTGGCGCGTAAATATTTCATTGTCTCAGCGGTATCTCCTCCTGTTCGGAGGAAATCCGCAAGATCATTATAAAATCCCTTTGAATTATTATATTCCCCGGCCAGTATCCTACTGGCAATCTCAACAAATTCTTTTTCAGACAACAAAGGATAGGTTGAGCGATCCATGTTATTTCCCTGCTGTTGTTATTATCGGGTATTGCTGTGTGTGAATGAGTTATACCGTGTTTTAATTAAATTAACACCATAAGAAAACTCCTATAAATGAACTTCAGGAATAAATGGTTTCAGACTTTGCATCAGAATAGATAAGGGGACGGCTGAGCGATTAATAAGTTATGTCAGACATTTTGATCGGCGATTAAACAAGTCATTTGAATAAGTAAGAAAAAACACCGATAAATCAGAGGGACTAAGATTTAGGTGACGTGCTCTCACCAGGAATTTTCCTGGTGAGAAGACTTTAGCCAGACTGGTGATTAGCACGAAAAGGAGCAGATATCATCGTTAAACAGTTAAACGCTATTACGTGGAAAAAATTGACTCTTTTATGGATTACTTCCAGCGAAAATTAAAGCATTACGATTTTTATAATGCATTGATTCTAATGAGTTAACAGGTGTAGAAGTTGATCCAGGTCGCGTTTTACCCAGGCAACATCCTGAGAAAATTTTTCATCAGACATAAGGGGTTGGCGATAAACCACCATC
Organism: Pantoea sp. SM3; assembly: GCF_000963995.1. NCBI lineage: Bacteria > Pseudomonadati > Pseudomonadota > Gammaproteobacteria > Enterobacterales > Erwiniaceae > Pantoea > Pantoea sp. SM3. The sequence goes on along the minus strand of NZ_JZRD01000022.1, from coordinate 83,245 downwards.
ACCACTTCGGCTCCCTTTTCGTTAGCAATCACGCGCATCGGCATATAAATCTCCTTACCGCTGCCGGTATCGATCCAATGATCCATGACGCCAAAGGGGTTATGTGGCGTGAAGCGGATTTTCACTGAACCTTCAGGTCCTTTGGCTTTCCAGTAGTTACCCTCTTGCGTGAGCGTACTGGCACTTAGCCCACTGGCCCATTTGGCAAAGCATTCAGGTTTCCAGATGGTTTCATATAAATCTAACCAGTTGCGGGGAATGGTCAGCGTGACTGTTTGAGATGGCAGCATGGAACCTCCGTTAGGCGAATGAAAGGCAGGGAATCCGTAAGGGTGGCTTCTGGAGATGAATGATGACCGCCACAGTAAAATGGCGGTCTTAAGGCCGTACCCTACAGAATGATGAGACTGCCTACAGCAAAGAGTACCTTAACTGAAGGGGATTCCGCTGCAAATGGCAGGATAGTGGAAGTGTGCTGCAACAGAGGTTTCCAGTAAATATCCTGCTATCAGATAAACTTGCCACGTCCCTGAATATCCTTCGTCTCTGCTGTGCCGTCCTGATGGCGTAAAACAAAGCGGTCAGATTGAGCCACTACCGCGCAGCTGTGATTGGGGAAGATGCGCAGCAGAGCCCCACGCGCCGGAGCATGATCTCCGTATTGCAGAAAGCCATGCTCTTCCGAAAGCTTCAGAACGTCGTATTGGTTGCCCTGCTCATCAACGGCGATACCGAAACCGCTGGCGTTAGTGCCGTGCGGACCTTTATCAGAGCTGAGCATCTTGGAGCCGGCATCAATAATCGCGTAATGCGGATTCACCGCCACGACACGTGTTACCACGCTGAGTGCCAGTGCATCGGGCGTGCACAGCCCCAGGCGCCAGGCGGTAAGATCCAGCAGCGCATAATTTCCCGGACGAATCTCGTCGCTGCCTTCAGCCACCGGCGCGGCCAGTGCTGTAGGCGTAGAGCCAACAGAAATGGGGCAATGCGCAAAGCCTGCAGCGATCAATTGCTGCTGAACCTGGTGCATTAATATGATTTCTTGCTGTGCAACTTCAGCAATAGCCTCGGCATGACCTGCGCCGTAAGCATGGCCGGCGTGCGAAACCAGTCCGGCAAAAGGCAATCCCGCTGCTTTAATCTGCTGCGCCAATGCCACGGCGTCACCGCTGTGCGGATCAACCCCCACGCGATGCAATCCCACATCGACTTTAATGGCGATAGAGAGTTCACAGCTGGGCTGCTGGCGATGCGCTTGAGCAATGGCCGTGACGCCGAGAGTACAGTCGGCAATACAGGTGACACGCGCCTGATGTTGCACGGCGACAGCCAGTAATTCAGTGAGTGTATCGGCGTGAACAACGGGATAAGCCAGCAGTACATCACGCTCCCCGCCAAGGATAAAGGCAATACCCTCACTGGGTTTTGACACGGTAATCCCACGCGCACCTGATTGACGTTGCTGCTCGGCAATCCAGACACTCTTATGGGTTTTAATGTGTGGGCGCAGCGCGACACCCGCAGCATCGGCTTTTTGCTGCATGTGTTGCAGATTACGTTGCAGACGCGTCGCATCAATTTCGAGATAAGGCGTCAGTCGGTCAGCGATAAGCGGCCGTAACCAGCCGGCATTGGCATTCTGTTCCATCATGATAATCCGCAGAGTATTCCAGGTGCGGACTATCATTCATTAATGTGCGGCAGAATGCCAGCCGTCAGCTTATCCCTTAGCTGAAGCGCTAGCGTTCTGGAATCCGCCCCCCAGGTCTTCAATCAGCACCACCGCCAGATTGATCTGCTGCGCTTGTAACGCCACCAGTTTCTGATCGGACTCGATGAGTTGGTTCTGAATGGTTAGCACATCAAGGTACGGACGCAATCCTGCGGTGTATTCACGGTTTAAATCATCCCATGCGCTATGAATGAGTTGATTCGCGCTCTGCTGCTGCGCCAGCTGATCCTGAATCGACTGCAGTTGCGTAATGGTATCGCTGATATTACCCAGGGAGCCAATCAGCAGCTTGTTGTACTGCGCCACGGCCAGATCATAGTTAGCGTCACTTTCGGCTAAATCGGCGCGGCGCTTACCGGCATCGAAGATCGGCAGAGACAGACTTGGACCCACGTTAAAGAATCGGCTGGGTGCACCGAAAAATGCATCGCCGAGCAGTGAACGTGTACCGGCTTCCGCCACCAGGTTGATGTTGGGATAGAACTCGGTTTTCGTTGCGGCAATTTGTTTTGATGCCGCTTCTACGCGCCAGCGTGCTGCCACCACATCCGGGCGACGGCCCAAAAGCTCCGCTGGAATATTACCCGGCAGCGTGGCGGCAATTGGGACACTCATTTTCGCCGGTTTCAGTTGGTGCCAGTAATCGGGCCCTTTGCCGATCAGCGTGGAGAGTTGAATGCCAGCATCGGTGACATTCTGTCTGGCTTCGGTCTGAGTTGCTTCAGCGGTTTTTTGCTGCGACAGCGCCTGCTTATATTGATAGTCGGACGTCAGACCGGCGCTGACATACTGCTGCTGAATTTTGGCGATGCCACTGGAACGATCGGCATTCTGCTTTGCCAGTTCAGCGTTCGACCAGGCCAGGTTGAGGTTATTCCAGGCACGCGTCACGTTGACGGCGAGTGTCAACTGGCTGGCCTGACGATCTAACTCACTGGCGCGCGCCTGGCCCAGCGCGGCTTCTGCCGCATCTTTCTTACCGCCCCACAGATCAAAGGTGTAGCTCATGCCGATATTGGCCGTGCGCAGCGTGCTGTAGCTTTTCCCTTGCAGAAGCGGGTCGTCGACTTTTGCCACACGTGAACGCGTGATTCCGGCATTGAGGTCCACATCGGGATAGCGCTCAGCATCGGCGGCAATGACCTGCGCATTGGCTTTATCGGCCTGCGCATTCACCACCTGCAGATCCGGGCTTGAAGTCATGGCATCAGCAATGAGCCGATTCAGCTGTGGATCGTTAAATCCCTGCCACCATTCGGTTTTCGGCCAGTTTGCTGCGCTGAAATGCGCGCCGCTAAGGGATGCATTGGCTTGCAGTGAGTTGGCATCGAGCAATGAGTTATGAGGATGTAAGCCGTGCGGATTGGCACAACCAGCCAGCAGTGCGCTGGCCACGGCAAGCGCCAGCAGCGCGCGTGGTTTAGTGGTAAATAGCAGGTTCATGTTTTTGGTCAGAATAGAAGAGAGCATACCATTACATGAGTCTGTGCAATTTTTGACAAACCTGTTTTTCGTTAAGAATGGTTGGTAAATGTGAGCAGTGCAGAAGGGGCAGCAGGCGAATGCCTGCTGCATCAACAGATTAGACGTAAAGTGACGCTTCACCCGGTGGGCGAGTTTTAAAGCGGCGGTGCAGCCATAAGTATTGCTCAGGTGCGCGCAGGATCTCTTTCTCGATCACTTTATTCATGTATGCCGCGGCAGCCGCTTCATCTTCATACGGATAGTTTTGCAACTCCGGCTGAATGATGAGCTGATAGCCGCTCTTATCGCCGTTGCGGATCAGCACAATCGTTAGCATGGCCGGTTTAGCCAGACGCGATAATACGAAGGTGCCATTGGTGGTAGCCGCTTTTTCGACAGCAAACAGCGGTGCGAAAACGCTGCCTTTTGGGCCGTAATCCTGATCTGGCGCGAACCAGACGGCTTCGCCCTGTTTCAACGCCTGCACCATACCGCGCAGATCGCGACGATCAATCATCGCCTTATTCGATCGCATACGACCTTTCGTCTGTGCCCATTCCATTGCCTGATTATTGTGCGGACGATACATCGCCATCATCGGCTGACACAGCCCGGTGATGCGACCCCCCAGCTCAAGCGACATAAAATGCACGCCAATCGCCATCACGCCACGTTGATCTCGTTGGGCATGTTGCAGGTTATGCAAACCTTCAACATGGAAATAGCGGCGAACGCGCGCATCAGACCAGAACCAGGCAATGCCGGTTTCTGCCAGCGCCATACCAAGGGATTCAAAGTTACCCGCGATCAATACCTCTTTATCTTCCTCATTGATATGGGGGAAGCAAAGTTCAATATTGCGGCGGGTGATGCGCTCACGACGCTTCAGGAAGTGGCGCGACAGCTTGCCGGCAGAGGCGCCAAGCCGAATTAAAACAGGATAGGGAAGCTGCACCAGCAGCCACAGCACACCCAGCCCAAACCAGGTAAACCAGTAGCGGGGATGCAAAAGTTTAGAATTGAACTGCCCGTTTTTCTTCATAACGCCTTCAGGGAGAGAGTGGGTGTATCGCACAAAGAAGGGTGTCCATGAATTCCTGGCGGTACGGCTGTGTTAATTACGACCAGTAGATTAGCAAATAGTGCCCTCAAAGAAACGTAATCTCTGCAATCTCCAGGATTGAGAGGTTTCATTGAGAAGGGGGTTATTCGACATAGGTTACCGAGATTGGGAAATGAATAAGTTATGATAAACAACAGCATGGTTTCATTTGGTGATAGTCCATCAGGTCAATTCAAGGTCACGTTTGGTCAGCAATTGACATGCATAATCATCAAAGCTTTCACAATCTTTACATTGAAAAGCCAGTAAATTGGTCTAGCGGATAAGCTAAAAGTGATGGGCGTGATTATAGATTTACTCCGCCCGCCTACAAGGAGTCTTAAGTTGCTAACGAGAAGAGCGAACAGTGAATGTCTGCTTTAAAATAGGGATATTATCCATATAATAACCATGGTTTATTATATGGAGGTAGCAAAGGATGGCGATACAAGGGAAGTTCATTCTTAACGGTGCAGATATCGCACCACTGACGATTTACGGTGTAGGGACGTTCATGGCTTTTTCAGGCCAGCAAAACTACGTCAACAAAGGTGGATGCGCGCATGTAAAAAGCTTGGGGCCGACGCCGCCAGGCAATTACTACATTGTAGATCGCCCCTGGGGGAGCGCGTCTAATATGGTGCGTGCAGCAGTTGCCGATATTGGCTTATCAATCGTGCGCGGCACAATCGTAGATCATTATGAATGGTTTGCGCTCTATAGAGATGATGGCGTTATAGACGACAATACTTTCTATGAGGGTGTATTACGTGGCAGTTTTCGTTTGCATCCGGGGCAAGTGTCTGAAGGGTGTATAACACTGGTACACAGAACAGATTTTTACAGAATTAAAACTGCAATTTTAAACCAGCCTCAATTTGAGATACCCGGTTCAAATATTAAATCTTATGGAAAAATAGAGGTTATCGATAATGGGGCGACCTGTCCGTAAGTTTACATGGCTTATTGTATTCATAGTCGTATTGATAGGTATGGCTAAGCTGGATTATTACTACAGAGTAAGCGATAACTATATAAGCTCGGATTTTGTATATAAATTAGCTGGTTTATTTGGGGTGTTCCCAGACGGAGAGTCCATGATGAATTTCAAAGATTGGGTTCTCATTCATATATCCATACTGATTTCATTGATTCCATTTTCAATTATTAGGGTTTTTTTTGAATCTGTAATTGAGAGGTGCAATTCGTTCAAGGAAATTTCCAAACGATTTCTTGTTTATTATTTTAAGGTTAATGTGACTGCCCTTGTTGCAATAATTTCATTTAACCTGATTCTTGAATTAATAGATTATATTTAAGGTCTAGAGGGGCGTAAGCCCCTCATTTCATCTTTCATTCCAGGCATCAGAATGCTGTACATTACCATCACAATACTTATGAGTGATTTTCTCATACATTAAAGCGATCGATTCGGTATGGTTTGTTCCGTTCATGCCGGAAATTTTGGTATTTGGCATCCCAGGACTAAATGAAATAACCGTGACCCCTTCCAGTAGCATATTGTAATACTCCTGCTCCTGACCAGCATCATTGATGCGGTACCATTTGAACTCGGCCGCTTCAAGCTTCTGGCCGGTTGTTACAGCCTTGAACAAGTAAGGGCTGGAAGCATCAAAATCCTTTTCGAATGAGATGGGAGCGTGTTTACGTTTGCCAGTCGCCTTCCCGGTTTGGGAATCAACAGGGAGAGTAATGGCATGTGAAAAACCGATAACTTCAATGCTGTTCTCTCTGTGCTGCACATCAACACTGCCTTTGATCAACGTACCACCATCGTCTTTGAGCCACAGATAGGCTGGAATTGGCATGTTCACCCGTCCTATTATTGTTAATCCATCGGGTGCAAGTACGCACCAATAGTTACCCTTGGTTATTGTATGGTTATGTGCGCGAGGCTTCAAACCGTGCGGATGAAGAAAACACATTTTGACGCCCTTGTTGCTTAACGAGCTGTAGTTAAAGGCTTCAAGCAATGAAAGGGGGAGTAATAGACTGAAGAAAGTGTTCATCTTATCTAGCTACAGCCTGAAATTTAATGACTATATCCACTTTGAAAGCAGCTGAAGTGTTAATCATTTCTTCATATCGGATGTGAGTAGCGATGAATGATGTTGCTGGTATCAAAGATAGTATTCACCACGTAATAGATGGGTCCCATAGGTCACCAGTGTAATATCCCCCGTTTCAATCGGATACTTAATCAGTATCATTGGAGTGCTTCCCCCAAAACCTTGGTATAAAGCGTTACCATTGGTAGTGGCGAATGGTTACTTATGATTTTTGACTAATAAACGGAAACTACTCACCAATCCACTCTCTACAAAAGTTGATTTCAATGGGCATGTTCATTAATGGAAAAAATTAAAAAGCCCATTTAACATGGGCTTATGAATTTTTATGGATAATAGTGGAAATTATTCGATATTCTGAATCTGCTCGCGCATCTGTTCAATCAACACCTTCAGCTCGATAGCTGACGCCGTGATATCGGCATTGATCGACTTAGAGGCCAGTGTGTTCGACTCACGGTTGAACTCTTGCATCATAAAGTCGAGACGGCGGCCAACCGCTTCTTTCTTCTTCAGGATGTTATAGGTCTCTTTGACGTGCGCATCCAGACGATCCAGCTCTTCCGCCACATCAATGCGCTGCGCCATCATGACGAGTTCTTGCTCAAGGCGCGTATTTTCCAGCTGCACTTCCGCTTCTTCCAGTTTACTGACCAGACGTTCACGCTGCCACTTCACCACTTCCGGCATCTGCGCACGGACTTTGCTGACTTCCAGCGACACGCCTTCTAAACGCTGCTCAATCAGGGTTTTGAGCGCAGTGCCTTCGCTTTCACGAGCAATGATGAAGTCATCCAGTGCGCCGTCGAGTGCGGTCAGCAGTTCGGTATTGATAGCATCCAGATCCTGTTCCTGAGCTGACATCACGCCTGGCCAGCGCAGAATATCCAGCGGATTGATCGCGCCTTCATCGGTCTGCATCTTCACCCAGTTGGCGGAACGCACCAGCTGTTTCGCCAACGCCTCATTCAGTTGCAGCTCACCTTGCGCACTGGGGTCGGCATCAAAGCGCAGGTTGCACTCGATTTTACCGCGTGTCAGGCGATTACGGATACGCTCGCGAATCACCGGCTCCAGGCTACGAAATTGTTCCGGCAGACGGATGTAGGTTTCCAGATAGCGTTGGTTTACCGAACGGATTTCCCAGGCTGCGCTGCCCCAGTGGCCTTTTGCTTCGCGGCGGGCGTAAGCGGTCATGCTGCGGATCATAAGCTTGTACTCATTTTCAGGAATGTTCCTCGCATTATAGTGATGGCAGCCAAACCATGATAGGCATAAGCGCAATGAGCTAACGCAGCGCGCAACTTTCGGTGAAAAGGATGACGTATCCACCTTTCACACCCTATGATGTCCTGTGTGATACCTAAACAGTCTGAGGCTATGATGCTGAATAAATTGGCGATGCCGTTGGCGTTCGTCTTCTTTCTGGCCGGATGCCAGACAACCGCTGCACCTCCTGAACAGATCCCACCGAATACCGCTCCTGTTGCTGTGTGCGGCTCAGGGGACATCATGATGCAAACCACCCTGTGGTTCGGGATGAACAAGCCGAAAGGCGGCGTCATCAGCAGCAGCGAATGGCAGCAATTTGTTGATAATGATGTCACACCACGATTCAAAGACGGGCTTTCAGTGTATGACGGTAAAGGCCAGTGGCTGGGAGAGGGTGGAAAGCTGGCGCGTGAAAACAGCAAAGCGTTAATGCTGATACATCAGCCGGACCGTGCAAGTTCTGACAGCATCAATGCGCTGCGCGACATTTATAAAAAGCGCTTCGATCAGGAGTCGGTGATGCGTGTCGATTCGCTGGTGTGTGTCGCGTTCTAAAGCAGAACAGGGCCGCTTTGATGGGCGCGGCCCAGTAAAGAGCGGCTAACTGGCCGCTCCGCTGTGATTAAATGAACAATCCTGCAAACGCGGCTGACAGCAGGCTCACTAGCGTGGAACCATAAACCAGCTTCCAGCCAAAGCGCGATACCACATTGCCCTGGCGCTCATTCAGTCCTTTAATCGCTCCCGCCACGATGCCAATTGAGGCAAAGTTAGCAAACGACACTAAAAACACGGACAGAATGCCGAGACCGCGCGGTGAAATTTCCGCAGCGACTTTCTTCAGCTCAATCATGGCCACAAATTCATTGGCCACCAGTTTGGTCGCCATGATGCTTGCCGCTTGCAGGGCTTCGGCAGAAGGAATGCCAATCAACCACGCAAACGGATAGAAGACATAGCCAAGCAGTTGCTGGAAGCTGTAGCCAAATACCGCGGCAAACAGAGCGTTAATGGCGGCGATCAGGGCGATAAAACCAATCAGCATCGCCAGAATAATCATCGCCACTTTAAAACCTGCCAGAATGTATTCGCCCAGCATCTCAAAGAAGCTCTGGTCTTCGTGCAGCTTATCCAGTGCAATGCGTTCTTCATTTTCCGGGCGTGTCGGATTGATGATCGACAGGATAATAAAGGTACTGAACATATTCAGTAGCAGTGCGGCAACCACATATTTTGCATCAATCATCGACATGTAAGCACCGACAATCGATAGCGACACCGTCGACATCGCGGTCGCGGCCATGGTGTACATGCGCGGTGCGGAGATATCGCCGAGGATACCTTTATAGGCGATGAAGTTCTCCGATTGACCCAGAATCAGCGTACTCACGGCATTGAATGATTCGAGTTTGCCCATCCCGTTCACCTTCGACAGCAGGGTACCGACCAGACGAATCAACAACGGCAGAATACGCCAGTGCTGCAAGATGCCGATCAGGGCGGAGATGAACACAATCGGACAGAGCACGCCGAGGAAAATAAACGCCAGTCCCTGTTTCGCCATATTGCCGAACACAAAATCGGTACCTTGCGCAGCAAAGGTCAATAAGGTTTCAAAGAAGCCGCCGACAGCGGTCACCACAGACTGGCCGCCCGCAGAATGCAGGAAGAACCAACCCAGTGCCGCTTCAACCACCAGCAATTGAATAATAAAGCGTGGGCGAATCAGTTTGCGGTCATGGCTGACCAAAAGCGCAAGGGCGAAGATCACCACCAGCGCCAGCAGGAAATGGAGTATTGCTGTCATCATTTGTCTTTTTATGAGAGGAAAGGGCGCATTTAGCCACAGCTGAGGCGAAATTTCATCCGGGAAAAGTGCCGCATGTAGGCAGGACAGCCGCGCACGAAGTCCGTATAATGCGCAGCCAAACCTAAGTAAGCCGGAGAGAAACCATGCGTCCAGCAGGCCGTAACGCATCTGAAGTGCGTCCCGTCACCCTCACTCGTCACTACACCAAACATGCAGAAGGATCCGTGCTGGTTGAGTTCGGTGAAACCAAAGTGCTGTGCACCGCCACCGTTGAAGAGGGTGTGCCACGTTTCCTCAAAGGCAAAGGTCAGGGCTGGGTCACTGCGGAATATGGCATGTTGCCGCGTTCCACCCACAGCCGTATGGCGCGCGAAGCGGCCAAAGGTAAGCAAGGTGGCCGTACGCTGGAGATTCAACGTCTGATTGCTCGCTCGCTGCGTGCCGCGGTGGATTTGGATGCGCTGGGCGAGTTCACCATCACACTGGACTGCGACGTGATTCAGGCTGACGGTGGCACGCGTACGGCGTCGATTACCGGTGCATGCGTCGCGTTAGCCGATGCGTTGAATGCGCTGGTTGCGGCGGGCAAGTTAAAAGCCAGCCCATTAAAAGGCATGGTGGCGGCGATTTCAGTCGGTATCGTTGGCGGTGAAGCGCTGTGCGATCTGGAGTACGTGGAAGATTCTGCGGCTGAAACCGATATGAACGTTGTCATGACTGAAGATGGCCGCATGATTGAAGTGCAGGGCACCGCCGAAGGCGAGCCGTTTAGCCATGAGGAATTACTGCAGCTGCTGGCGCTGGCGCGAGGCGGCATTGAGCAGTTGATTCAGGCGCAAAAAGCAGCGCTAACAAATTGATATAACAGGCGACCATAGAGTCGCCTTTTCTTTATTTGAGGAGTGAGAAATGAAAGCCTGGCAGCGTCAGTTTATTGAATTCGCCCTGAACAAAGGGGTGCTGAAGTTTGGTGAGTTCACCCTGAAATCGGGTCGTAAAAGCCCGTACTTCTTTAATGCCGGTTTATTCAATACCGGCCGTGACTTAGCGCTGCTGGGACGTTTCTATGCGCAGGCGCTGGTGGATGGCGGCGTTGATTTTGATCTGCTGTTTGGCCCGGCCTACAAAGGGATTCCGATTGCCACCACCACGGCCGTCGCACTGGCCGATCATCATGATCGCGATGTGCCTTACTGCTTCAATCGTAAAGAAGCCAAAGACCATGGTGAAGGCGGCTTGCTGGTCGGCAGCCCGCTGCAGGGTAAGGTGATGCTGGTGGATGATGTGATCACTGCGGGTACCGCCATTCGTGAATCGATGGATATCATCAGCGCGCACAATGCCACATTGGCGGGCGTCATGATTTCGCTGGATCGCCAGGAGCGCGGCCGTGGTGATATCTCCGCCATTCAGGAAGTGGAACGTGACTATCAGTGCAAGGTCACGGCGATCATTACGCTCGCGGAACTGATTGATTATCTGGAAGAGAAGCCGGAAATGGCAGACCATCTGGCGAAAGTGCGGGCGTATCGTAAAGAGTACGGTATCTAACACCGCGGCTTTATCACGGTCGCCATCGCTGGCGACCGGATGATGAACCACGGTGCTTTATCGCGTACCCAATCATGGGCGCGCCTGATGAATCGCTACACTAACTGTGCCGCAATCAGTGGCCAGCGGCTCTCAAAATCAGCTGTTGGACGATAGCGGAATTCAGAACGCACATAGCGGGAAAGCAATCCTTCGCAGAATGCCAGTAATTGGCTCGCCAGCAGTGTTTCATCGGTCTGGAAACCTTCACCGTCACGCATTTTCTTCTCGCGCATCACCTGACGCAGTTGCACCTCGATGCGTTCGAACAGCTGGTTGATGCGCCCTTGCAGACGATCCTGTTCAAACATCAGCGCATGGCCGGTCAAAATGCGCGTCAGCCCCGGATTACGCTCACCAAATCCCAGAATCAGCTGCACGATTAAACGCAGTCGTGCGTGTGTTTCTTTCTCATCTTTCAGGATTAGATTGATGCGGGTAATCAGACTGTCTTCAATAAACTCGATCAGGCTATCGAACATACGCGTTTTGCTCGGGAAGTGACGGTAGAGTGCCGCTTCCGAAACGCCTACATTGGCTGCCAGCTTGGCGGTGGTGATTCGCTGACTGCCATCGCCCGACTCCAGCATTTGCGCTAGCGCCTGCAAAATCTCTTCGCGACGATTCCGTTTCGCGGCTTTTTTTTCTGCCATGACCTTCAAGACCCCTGAAATTCACCAAAAACAGGCAATACTGCCTCGTCAGCCACAAGCGGTTTGGCCCGTGGCGACGAGAGATAAAAAGATGGCTTGCGAAAAGTGTCGCGTGTTACTGACGACCGGAGTGGCCGAAACCGCCGGCGCCGCGATCGCTGGTGTCAAAATCTTCCACCAGGTTGAATTCGGCTTGTACCACAGGCACAAAGACAAGTTGTGCCAAACGGTCGCCAGGCTGCAGCGTAAAGCTATCCTGACCACGGTTCCAGACGGAGACCATCAGTTGGCCCTGATAATCGGAGTCGATTAAGCCCACCAGGTTGCCCAGCACGATCCCATGCTTATGGCCCAGACCTGAGCGGGGCAAAATCACAGCGGCCAGCGCAGGGTCAGCAATGTGAATTGCCAGACCGGTTGGCACCAGCGTGGTCATGCCTGGGGAGATCTCCAGTGCACCATCAAGGCAAGCACGCAGATCGAGACCCGCAGAACCCGAGGTGGCATAAGTTGGCAGTGGGAATTCGTTACCCACGCGCGCATCCAGAATTTTAACGTCGATTTTTTTCATCATAACGGCTGACAATCTCGTCTATTAATTGTTGGCCAAGGAGCGTCTTATCACTGAGCGGTAAGACTTTCTCTCCTTCCTGCCAAAAAAGGTGAAGAGCATTGGTGTCGCTATTGAATCCCTGTCCTGTCTGCGCCACATCGTTCGCGCATATCAGGTCCAGATTTTTTCTCACCCGTTTTTGCCGCGCGTATTCTTCCACATTCTGGGTTTCGGCAGCAAATCCCACCACATAAGGGCGATGTTTCTGCAATGCCGCTACGCCTGCGACAATATCCGGGTTCTTCACCAACTGCAGCGTGACGTTATCATCGCCACCCTGTTTTTTGATTTTCTCTGCGGCAATGTTTGCCGCCCGGTAGTCTGCCACGGCAGCGCTGGCAATGAAAATATGTTGTTGGCTGATTTGCGCCATCACCGCCGCTTCCATTTCCAGTGCACTCCCCACATCAACGCGCGTCACGCCAGCGGGCGTGGGCAGTGTGACCGGGCCCGCCACCAGTGTCACCGTTGCGCCACGTTTTGCTGCGGCGGCGGCAATGGCGAACCCCATTTTACCGGAGCTGTGATTGCTAATGTAACGAACCGGGTCCAGCGCCTCACGGGTTGGACCGGCGGTGATCATAATGTTGAGATGTTGCAGATCGTTGACGGGCGCGGCCCACTCCAGCGCATGGGCGACAATTGCCAGCGGATCAAGCATGCGGCCGGGGCCCACATCGCCGCAGGCCTGGCTGCCGCTGTCTGGCCCCCAAATCAGAACGCCTCGCTGATTGAGACGCTGAAGATTTTCCTGGGTGATCGGCGCGCGGTACATCTGTTGGTTCATGGCCGGCACGATCGCCAGAGGTGCTGCGCTGGCGATGCAGGCGGTGGTCACCAAATCGTTAGCCATCCCTGCCGTGATACGTGCGATCAAATCGGCGGTCGCGGGGGCCATTACAATCAGATCAGCCCATTTCGCCAGCTCGATATGGCCCATCGCGGCTTCAGCGGCAGGGTCGAGTAAATCATCCAGCACCGGGTATCCGGAAACGGCTTGTAAGCTGAGCGGGGTGATAAAGGCTTTCGCTGCATCAGTCATCATGACTCGCACCTCTGCGCCACGATCGCGCAGACGACGAACCAACTCGGGTGTTTTATAAGCAGCAATACCGCCGCTGACGCCGAGCAGAATTTTTTTTCCGGCTAATCCCGTCATGTTCTTTGCCTCAACTCAAAACGGATTGCCGCTGTGATGCGGCAGATGCAGGCAACTTTATCACAAAATCCATCGACCGCCTTTTCACGGCCTGCGCCCTTTGCGAGATGGCTCTGAAATCGCGACTGGCTTGCTGGTATGCCTCCTGGCAAACACGCAAAATCGCCCTGACCCAGGAAGGAGAATGTCATGACGGAACTGGCCCCACGAGAAAAACTGGCCATCACAGGCGCTGAATCATTGAGCGATGCAGAACTGCTGGCGATTTTTTTGCGCACCGGCAGCCACGGTATCCCTGTGATGGTACTGGCGCGACAAATGCTTAACGAGTTTGGCTCGCTATATCGCATCATGACCGCAAATGAAGCAGAACTGAGCGTGATTAAAGGCGTAGGCACGGCCAAAATTACCCAACTGCATGCGGTTGCTGAACTGGGGCGACGTTTTTTCGCCAGTCAGCTGGCGCGAGAAAATGTGATGGAGAATCCACAGGTGACAAGGCATTACCTGCAAAGTGTGCTGGCGCATCAGGAGCGAGAAGTTTTTATGGCGCTGTTTTTGGATAATCAGCATCGGGTTCTGCAGGCGCAAAAAATGTTCAGCGGCAGTATTGCCAGTGTTGAAGTCCATCCACGTGAAATTGTGCGTGAAGCGTTAAAACTCAACGCGGCCGCCGTGATTCTGGCGCATAATCATCCCTCTGGTGTCGCTGAACCGAGCCGTGCCGATCGCGATATCACCGTTAAAGTCGGGCAGGCTTGCGCGCTGCTGAATATTCGCTTACTGGATCATTTGGTGATCGGTCATGGCGAGTTTACCTCTTTCGCAGAACGCGGATGGCTGTAAAACATCCGCCCGATTGAGCAGAAATGATGCATTTTCACGCGATCCATCGGGATCTTTATTTGTTCGGGACTTGAGCACTCGGGCTGAGCGGCGTATACTACGCCACCTTTGAGAATCTCGGGTTTGGCGTTTGGGCCAGCTTAGCGGGTTCACATGGAACTCGCCTGGGCGGGCTAAGGCCTGACGAGGCGGCCAAAACCTAGTTTTTAAAGCTCGAGCTGATTTGATTTTTGGAGAATAGAAATGTCACGAGTCTGCCAGGTAACTGGAAAGCGTCCGGTGACGGGTAACAACCGTTCCCACGCAATGAACGCGACGAAACGCCGTTTCCTGCCGAACCTGCACTCTCACCGTTTCTGGGTTGAGAGCGAAAAGCGCTTCGTTACTCTGCGTGTATCTGCTAAAGGTATGCGTGTTATTGATAAAAAGGGCATTGATACGGTTCTGACCGAAATCCGCGCCCGTGGTGAGAAGTACTAAGTACTAAGGAACTGAATCATGGCTAAAGGTATTCGTGAGAAGATCAAGCTGGTTTCCTCTGCTGGTACAGGTCACTTCTATACCACCACGAAGAACAAACGTACTAAACCAGAGAAACTGGAACTGAAAAAGTTCGATCCGGTTGTACGTCAGCACGTGATCTACAAAGAAGCTAAAATTAAGTAATTTTAGTGTTCTTGCGAAAAACCCGGCTTCGGCCGGGTTTTTTGTTTCTGCGCTTTGTTGAGGAGAGGACATGCCTGAATTACCAGAGGTAGAAACCAGCCGACGTGGTATTGAGCCACATATGGTAGGCGCGACCATTTTGCATGCGATTGTGCGTAATTCACGCCTGCGCTGGCCGGTCTCGCACGAAATCCATGCGCTAAGTGACCAGCCGGTGCTGAGCGTGCAACGGCGCGCAAAATACCTGCTGCTGGAACTGCCACACGGCTGGATTATCATTCACCTCGGCATGTCTGGTAGCCTTCGAGTCCTTCCTGGTGAGCAACCCGCCGCAAAACACGATCACGTCGATTTGGTGATGAGCAACGGCAAGGTGCTGCGTTATACCGATCCACGCCGCTTTGGTGCGTGGCTGTGGACCCCTGATCTGGAAGGCAGCAGTGTACTTACACATCTCGGTCCTGAGCCGCTTAGCAACGAGTTCGATGGTGCTTATCTGTTTGAAAAGTCGCGCGGCAAACGCACGGCCATTAAACAGTGGCTGATGGATAACAAAGTGGTGGTTGGCGTGGGCAACATTTATGCCAGTGAATCACTGTTTACCGCCGGGATCTTACCCGATCGACCGGCGATGAGTTTGAGTCATGATGAAGCGGAGTTGATGGTGGCGACAATCAAGGCCGTATTGCTGCGTTCGATTGAGCAGGGCGGTACCACGCTACGTGATTTCCTGCAAACGGATGGAAAGCCTGGCTACTTTGCTCAGGAATTGCAGGTCTATGGCCGAACGGGCGAACCCTGCCGAGCCTGCGGTACGCCAATCGTCAGTGGCAAACATGGCCAGCGCAGCACCTTCTGGTGCCCTCGCTGCCAGCATTAATCAGGGCTGCGCCAGTTTTACCAGCAATGCCTGATGCACTACGGCAGGCAGAAATGCCTGCACATCACCTTTATGACGCGCCACTTCCTTCACCAGCGACGATGACACGAACGAGAATCCTTCGGACGGCATCAGAAACACACTCTCCAGTGAAGGAAGCAGATGACGGTTCATCTGTGCCAGCTGCAGCTCATATTCGAAATCTGACACTGCACGCAGTCCTCGCACCAGCACATTGGCATTTTGCGCTTTGGCGAAGTTCGCCATCAAATCGCTAAAACCCAAAACCTCAACATTGGCTAAGTGCTGAGTAGCCTGCCGAGCCAAATCTACGCGCTCATCGAGTGTAAACAGCGGCTTTTTGCTGGGGCTGGCGGCAATGGCAACCACGATGCGATCAAACATCTGCGCCGCGCGCGTCACAATATCCACATGGCCCAACGTGATGGGATCGAACGTGCCGGGATAAATCGCTTTGGTGCTCATACGCGACCTTGTATTGAGGTGTGATGCAGCGCCCAGAGCGCTGAGTATTTGTTAAAGGTGTATTGTGCGTTCACGACGGCCAGAATCCAGCCCTGCTTGCCGTCGAGGAATCCGGCACGCAGCAGCAACGTCTTAAGGAATGCGCCCAACGTGTGGCTGAAAATCGAGAAGATGCCACAACGCTTGCCTCGCTGAAAACGTTCTTGCGCCCAGGCTTCGGCATAATTCATCTGTTTGCGTTGGAAAGCGATCAAATCGCGGCAGGTGAGATGCTGGAGATCGCCTGGTAACGCCACCACCGATACGCCCTGGGTTTCCAGCGATTCGTGCACCAGATTGTCATTGTAATTGAGTGCGCGAGGATAGAGGCGCATCAC
This sequence comes from Pantoea sp. SM3, assembly GCF_000963995.1. Classification (NCBI taxonomy): domain Bacteria; kingdom Pseudomonadati; phylum Pseudomonadota; class Gammaproteobacteria; order Enterobacterales; family Erwiniaceae; genus Pantoea; species Pantoea sp. SM3. Next base: position 66,502 of record NZ_JZRD01000022.1, on the reverse strand, counting down.
GCGATCCGGATACCAGCCACTATGGCGCATAAAGCGGCCAAGAAACAAATTGCTGCGTCCCAGGCTATAAACGGTATCGGAGGGGGGCTGCTCAAGTACGTTTTCAATCGCGCGGCGTAACTCGGGTGTGACACGTTCATCGGCATCCAGCATCAGAATCATATCGCCGCTTGCATGAGCTTGTGCACGCTGGCGCTGCTTGCCGAAACCCGCCCAGCCTTCAGCCTGATGCACCTGCGCGCCGTGCGCGCGGGCCACTGCTACGGTGTTATCCTGGCTGCCTGAATCCAGCAGCACAATCTCATCTGCCCAGCTCACTGAGGCCAGCGCCTCCGGCAGCAATTCAGCTTCGTTTTTGGCGATCATCACCACGGAAAGACGTTGGCGTTGTGGCATGCGTTAATGAGCTCGTGGCGGCAAATGTGGTTCGAGTAACTGTAGCAGACGCTGCAATGCGCCCTGATTTTGATGCAGCACTTCGACAGCGTGGCGACCGTAATAGCGGCGGTAATCATCATCCTGCAGCAGGTTGGCCACCTGTTTCTCCAGCGAAACCACGTCGGTGACGGTGATCAGGCCTTCTGCCTGCTGCAATTTGGCGCAGATATCTTTGAAGTTCCAGATATGCGGACCCATCAGCACCGGAATAGCATGGGCGGCCGGTTCCAGCGGATTATGACCGCCGCGTTCTACCAGACTGCCACCAACAAAGGCGATATCGGCGATGCCGTACAGCAGCATTAATTCACCCATGGTGTCGCCAATCACAACCTGCGTTGCGCCAGACGGAATTTCACCGCTGCTGCGCAGAGTGAAACTGAAACCGCGCTTTTGCGTCAGTTCACAGGCATCTTTGAATCGTTCAGGATGGCGTGGCACCAGAATCAGCATCAGATCGGGGAACTGCTGCAGCAGACGACGATGCGCATCGAGGATGATGGTCTCTTCGCCTTCGTGCGTGCTGGTTGCGATCCACACCGGGCGGCGCGATGCCCATTGACGGCGCAGGGTGACCGCACGGGCCGCCAGTTCTGGCGTTACAGAGATATCAAACTTCAGGCTACCGGTGACGGCGAGATGCGTTCGTTTAAGGCCGAGACTGAGGAATCGCTCAGCATCCTCGTTGTTCTGCGCTGCTATCAGCGTAATGCGCTGCAGCAAATCACGCATAAAGCCACCGAGTTTTTTATAGCCTTTGGCCGAACGCTCTGACAGACGGGCGTTGGCAATGACCAGCGGAATTTGGCGCTGGTGCAGAATGCGGATGATGTTCGGCCACAACTCGGTCTCCATGATGATCACCAGACGAGGATCAACGGTATCGAGGAAACGGTTAATCGAACCGGGTAAATCATAGGGCAGATAGACATGATGCACATCTTTACCAAACGCGGACTGAGCGCGTTCGGAACCCGTGGGCGTCATGGTGGTCACGGTGATGGGCAGTGTGGGATAGCGATGGCGCAATGCGCGCACCAGCGGCACGGCAGCGAGCGTCTCACCCACAGAAACGGAATGCAGCACGATACCGTGCGGTTCAACTTTGCCCGCGCAGTAGCCGTAACGTTCCGCCCAGCGTTTACGATAGGCCGGTGCTTTTCGACCGCGCAGCCACAGGCGCAGCCAGATCAGTGGCTGTATTAAATAGAGCAGGGCTGTGTATAGAGTTGTCATAGTTATCGTTACGACAGATTCGCGTCAAAAAACACATGAAAGGCGGCATGTTATCAGAAACTGACCGCCTGCTCATACCACTTCGTCAGCTGGCCTTCAGCACCTGCTGATAGAGTGAAGTCAGCGACTGCGCCAGCCGCTGCGGACCAAAAGGTTCGATTCTGCGGCGTGCGGCTTCACCCATGGCAGAATTCTGCGAAAGTGCAGGTGTGGCGACAATGGCGTCATTTAATGCCTTGATATCTAATGCATCACAAACGAAGCCTTCCTGGCCGGCTTGAATAAATTCTGCGCCGCCACAGCCGGTGCTGGTAATCACGGCCAAACCGCAGGCCATCGCTTCCAGCACCACATTCGGAAAAGGATCATAAAGCGTGGGCAACAGTAAGGCGTCAGCGGCGTGATAATAGGGCTGCACATCCTGCTGCACGCCAACAAAGCGCAAGCGATCGAGGCAATTAAGCTGGTTAGCCAACTGCTGATAGCGTGAAAGTTGCTTGTCCTGGCCAACCACAACCAGATAGCGATCGCTGTGGGCGAGTGCTTCGATGGCGGCTTTCAAGCCTTTGCGCTCAAAGCCTGAACCCACGTAGATCATCACCGTGGCATCTTGTGGCAGCGTCAATTGCTGGCGCATGGCGTAGCGCTGAGCTTCTGTTGCTGGCTGGAAACGCTGGCTATCAATGGCGTTGTGAATAACATGGATTTTGCTGGCATCTAGCGTGAAATGACGCAAAATATCTTGCTTCACCATCTCAGAGTTACAGATTACTGCTTTTAAAGATGCTGCATTGAACATCTCTGCTTCAGCCTGCAAAACATAGCGATGATAAGGACTCAGGCTGGCGCTCAAACGCTGCCAGGGTGAGACGATACGCGCACGTTGTTCCAGCCACACGCGATGGACGCCATCACCGGCGCGAAAAATATCGCAGCCCGCAATGCGTTCGTGGCTCTGCACGATATCGAACTTTTCACGTTCCCAGCATGCACGAGCCGCGCGGGCAAAACCGCGTTCGCGCGATACGCGTCCAAATTTGGCGGGATTGCAGATGTGCAAATGCCAGGCTGGATTGGGTGTGCCCTGCCAGCTACGTGTGATGATATTCAGATCGAGCTGCTCGCTATCCAGTGCTTCCAGCGCCCGCGAGATGAAACGCTCGGCACCGCCATCCGGACGATATTTCTGCCGGACAATCGCCAGGCGTAACTTAGTCATGCAAAAAACTCCTGGCGGCGGCTACCACATCATCCACCGGAATGGCTGAGAGATAGCGCTGTTCTGTTTTAGTATTGATGTCGTCTGGCGAAGGCAGCGGTGCATAATCACCGGCCCAGATCACGCGATTGTTTTCACCCCACGGACGCCAGTGTTGCAGTTTGGTGGGGCCAAACAGCGCAAGACAGGGCGTATCAAGTGCGGCGGCCATGTGCATGGGGGCGGAATCCACACCGATAAACAGTTGTGCGGCATCAATCAATGCCGCCAGTTGCGGCAATGAAAACTGCCCAGCAAGTGAAACCACATTCTGGCTGTGGCACAGCGACTGAATGTGGGCAATCATTGCTTGCTCTTTCTGGTCTGGGGCAGCGGTAAGAACAAGGGTATGGCCGTCAGCCGCGAGCGTATCAATCAGCTGCGCGACCTTTTCATCTTCCCAGCATTTAAATACCCAACGCGATGTCGGCTGTAACACGATAAACGGCCCGCTGACCTTTTGATGAGCCAATGCATCCTGCACTTTCTGTTTATCTGCCGCACTAAAGTGCATTGAGGCTTTTGCACCTTCCGCGCTGATACCTAGCGGCTCAAGCGCCGCCATATTCTGCTCGACGGTATGCAATTGATTATGTGTTTTTGTCGAAACCAGATAGTTATGGCACCAACGCCACAGGGCGTGATCACGTTTGGCGTAGGCAAACCCAATACGCACCGGAGCAGCTGAAAAACGCGTGATAATCGCGCTACGCCACTGGTCGGCGAGGTTAATCACAAGGTCATAATGACTGGCACGCACAGCTGAAAGCAGAGCCATCTCGTGGCGGAACTTCTGCCAGCCGCCCTCTTTTTTCCAGTTGCGGTCAATGATGTGCAACTGGCGAATCGCGGGGTGCGCTTCCAGCATCGGCCGCGTCTCTTTGTACAACAGGACGTCGATGTTGGCCTGGGGATAGCGTTGGCGGAGCGCATTGATAACGGGCGTGGTCAGCAGCATATCGCCGTGATGGCGCAGCTTGATCAGCAGAATGTTTTTCGGTGCAAATTGGACTGGAATCGGGCTTGCCATACTCAAATGATCTCAAATTTCAGTGAGCTGATTGTAGGGCAAACCCCTATAGGGCGAAAGCCAGCCGCGACGCTTATTTGTTACGCCAGCGATAAATGCGACTCAGCCATAACAGCAGTTGATACCACTGCCGCGCGCCGCGTGCATTACGCAGCATCCGTTTATGGGTTTGCGTGGCAAACAGATCCGTAATCATCGCCTGACGTGCGCTCTCTTCCGGTTCACGGCGAATGGAATGGCAGACGCTGAGCGCTTCACGCGTAATTTGATAATGAAATACGGGATAGATTTTAACTTTATCGCGATAGCGTGCATTGATCTCTTCCAGCATCTGCGCAATTTTCAGGTAATGGCGTTGATATTCGACATTTCGTTGACCGGTGCGTTTGCGGTTGCTAATGGAAGCATCGTGCAGGTAGTAGCGGTAGAGCATTTGATCGGTGTAGCGCACGCGTTTGGCGTTGAACATGAACTCTGTGGTCCAGGGAATATCCTGATGATGCAATCCCGGTTCGAAAGTGAGATGGTTTTGTTCAATCAGATCACGGCGATAAATACCTAGCCATACAACATGCATATATCGATGGGTTTTCAAGGCTTTGTTGAGCCATTCTGGTCCACTTAACACCGCTGTGCTGGTTAAGCGATCCAGTGGGATGAGCGGTTTGGTTGTTTGGCTGGCTTTGAAAAACCACTCCGCATTGCACTGTGCGGCGTCTAAATCATCCCGTTCTGCCATCTCCACCAGCGTTTGATACATCGCTGGGTTCATGGTGTCATCGGCATCCGGAAAAGTAACGTATTTCCCGCGCGCCATTGCGAGCCCGGCATTGCGCGCACGCGACACGCCGCCATTGGCTTGGTGAATGACCCGAATGTGCGGGTATTGCAGTGCGTATGCATCTGCACGTTCACCCGATTCATCCGTAGACCCATCATCGACGATGATAATTTCCATCTGAGTCAGAGTTTGTGCGAGGAGTGCCTGTATGAAATCATCGAACATACTGCCCGCATTGAACATCGGGGTGATAATGCTAAGCAAGGGCGGTTGAGTTGAATACATAAAATGGAATGCTCAAAATCAGTCTAATTGAAGAAATAATAAAGAAGCACGCGCCGGAATGCCCAGTGGTTCTGCGTTTCTTCTTTGTCTAATGACTGAGGCGCTGCTTAACGCTGGTTAAATTTGCAGTAATACTCAGCCAGCGTTTGGCCTTCAAATCGTGGTGCTAGCCAGCTAAAGAGTGCTTCCAGGTCTTCATAGAGCTTTTCTATGTCACGCTCATTCTTAAATGTAGGACTACCATCAGGCATAAATTCTGAGCTATGCAACATAAATTCCGTGTAATTATTGCCTTCTGCCAGCGACATTTCGACCACACGTTGCATATCCGCAAGATTACCGCCGGACGGGCGCAGCCAATGTACGGCGGGGCTTTTTTGCTTGCCGCGAAGTCGATACAGACTTTGTTTGAAGGTATTCATCAAAGGCGAGTATTTGTATTGAATACTCATAGGGATTTCGAGCAGTGAAGAGTTGCCGCTGCGTGAGATATCCTGCGGATCGATGAAATAAGGTTTGAACGGAAAATCTGTATAGTTAGTGCCGCCTTTACCCTGTGGCGCGCCGCGTGTGTAGGACCAGTTCACGCGCGGGGTAACGGAACAATCCACCTGATAGCCTAATTCGGTGAGAATGGCGGCATAGCGTTCATCAAATGCCCAGCGCCCTGCACGATGGCTCAGCATTTTGGTCTGGAACTTTTCTTCCAACAGATCAGTCATATAAACGACTTTATCGCGCAGCACGGTATCCGGGTATTCGACCAGGAAAGGCTGCCAACGCCAGTCATCATCGGTGAGTGGAGCTTCTGGCGGACTGTTCCATGCATGCAGATGCATGCCAATCTCACCTTGTTTGCGCGCGATGACATCTTTACCGAATTCCACAAAAGCAGGATCCATCGCCATTTCATAGTTGGTCAGCCAGGTGGGTTTAAAACCATAACGCTCGCACAGGTCCTGAAAACGTGGCAGATAGCCGGTATTTTCGGTGGTGATTGAACGGTGATTGCGCCAAAGGTTGTCGCCTTCAGTGTCAATGGTAATAAGGAACGCGTGCCGGGTCATGTTCGCCGCCTGAAGCCAATAAAATCGCAATGTTACGCTGAGCCATTCAGTGACGCAAAACTATTTGCCCGGGCAGGAAACAGGCGAAAAGCACGAAGGATCTGCGCTACTATCCTGGCCAGGACTGCAGGCAATCACATGTTATTTCATTCAGACAGGTAGAATATTTTGTCAAAACGCATACTCATGGTGATAGATGGATTGCCGGGCGGCGGCGCTGAAAAAGTGGTTCTGACGCTGGTCACCGGTATGCTGGCACAGGGGCACCGTGTATCACTGTTTTCCCTGCGAAAAGTGTGCGAATACCCCTTGCCGCAGGGAGTGGATTATCAGGTCATTCTGGACACCAATCGTCGACCCTGGCGCAAACTCACCGAGCTGAGTCGTCGGGCCCGTTTGCTGGACGCAGCAATACAACAGGCGGAGAAAACGGCAGGTGAATTTGATCTTGTGGTGTCTCATCTGCACAAAACCGACCGTATTGTGCGTCGAAGTCGCGCGCTGGATGCGAAGAAAACCTGGTTCTGCCTGCATGGCGTGTTTTCAGCCTCCTATCTTGGGCATCGCACCGGATTATCACGCTGGTTAAAGGCGCGTAAAATCCAGCAGGTTTATCAGGGGCGTAACGTGGTCGGCGTTTCACCCGCCGTGCTGGAGGATTTGAAAGAGGCCTTTGCTGTGAAGCTCACAGGCGAAGCGGTGATTGGCAATCCGTTCGATATTGCACTGATTCGGCAGTTGGCAGCAGAGCCCGCCGAAGTGCCTGAGTCTGGTTTTCTGGTGCATGTCGGGCGCTTCCACGAAACTAAACGGCATGACCGCCTGTTAAAGGCTTACGCATTAAGCAATATTCAGTTGCCGTTGGTGTTATTGGGGCAGGGATCGGCACAGCGTAAAGCCGCTTTAGAAGCTCAGGCACAAGCGCTGGGGATTGCCGATCGTGTTATTTTCCAGGGCTTTACACAAAACCCTTATGCATGGATCAGCCGGGCGACAATGCTGATCGTCAGTTCGGATAGCGAGGGTTTTGGTAATGTGCTGATCGAAGCCGTATTGTGTGGCACGCCTGTCGTCAGTACGCGTTGTCCGGGGGGCCCGATGTGGCTGTTGAAAGGTGATTTAGCGCGCTGCCTGGCGGATCTCGATCCTGAATCGCTGGCAGCAGCAATGTGTGACATTTATCAGCACCCGCCGTTGTTAGCAGCGGATGCCTTTGCCGAATTTGATACGGAGGCAATCTGTCAGCAATATCTGGCGCTGATTAAGTGAATCCATGGGAGGCCCAAAAGCCTCCCTGTGAATCCTTAATCCCAGCTCAATACCACTTTTCCTGAACGCCCGGATCGCATCTCGTCAAATCCCTGCTGGAATTCATCGATGTGGTAGCGATGTGTGATGATGGGCGTTAAATCGAGGCCGGATTGAATCAACGCTGCCATTTTGTACCAGGTTTCAAACATCTCGCGGCCATAGATGCCTTTGATGAACAGTCCTTTGAAGATTACCAGATTCCAATCGATCGCCATCTCGCCCGGCGGAATGCCCAGTAGAGCGATTCGCCCACCATGGTTCATCACCTCCAGCAGGGTGCGGAACGCGGGAGGCGCGCCAGACATCTCCAGCCCGACATCGAAACCTTCGGTCATACCCAGTTCAGCCATCACATCGCGCAGATTTTCCTGCGCCACATTTACGGCGCGTGTCACACCCATCTGGCGTGCCAGACCGAGGCGATATTCATTGATATCGGTGATGACCACATTGCGTGCGCCTACATGTTTGCACACCGCTGCAGCCATAATACCAATGGGGCCAGCGCCAGAGATCAGCACATCCTCGCCGACCAGATCAAACGAGAGCGCGGTATGCACGGCGTTGCCAAAGGGATCGAAAATCGCTGCCAGCTCGTCAGAGATATTGTCGGGAATCTTGAAAGCGTTAAATGCAGGGATGACCAGGTACTCAGCAAAACAGCCTTGACGATTGACGCCGACACCCACGGTATTGCGGCACAAGTGAGTGCGACCGGCGCGGCAATTTCGGCAGTGACCGCAGGTGATATGGCCTTCGCCGGACACACGATCGCCAAGGGCAAAGCCTCTTACCTCTTCGCCCATACCGACGACTTCGCCGACATATTCATGACCAGTGATCATCGGAACGGGAATGGTTTTACGCGACCAATCATCCCAGTTGTAAATGTGAACATCGGTGCCGCAAATTGCGGTTTTACGAATTTTAATCAGCAGGTCGTTGTGACCAGTTTCCGGAATCGGTGCATCCTTCACCATCCAGATACCTTCTTCGGCTTTGAGTTTGGCCAATGCTTTCATCGTGCTGCTCCTGCGATCACGCCCAACTGTCGGCCAATGCGAGTGAAGGCGGCAACGGCATGTTCCAGTTGTGCCTGCGTATGACCTGCAGATATCTGAGTGCGGATGCGTGCCTGACCTTGCGGCACCACCGGATAAAAGAAGCCTGTGACGTAGATGCCCTCTTTTTGCAGCAGGCTGGCAAACTGCTGAGCCACTTTTGCATCGCCAAGCATCACCGGAATGATGGCGTGGTCAGCACCCGCCAGCGTAAAGCCGGCTGCGGTCATCTTCTCGCGGAAGAATCGGGCGTTATCCCAAAGGCGCTGGCGTAACCCATCGCCTTCACTGAGCAGGTCTAACACCCGCAGCGAGGCGGCGACGATGGTAGGTGCCAGGGAGTTGGAAAATAGGTAAGGGCGTGAACGCTGGCGTAGCCATTCAACCACCTCTTTTTTCGCAGCCACATAGCCACCGGAAGCACCACCTAGCGCTTTGCCTAATGTGCCAGTCAGGATATCTACGCGATCCATTACGCCGCAGTATTCATGGGTGCCACGCCCAGTTGCACCGACAAAACCGACCGCATGGGAATCATCAATCATCACCAATGCGTCAAATTCGTCGGCCAAATCGCAAATGCCTTGCAGATTGGCAATCACGCCATCCATCGAGAACACACCGTCTGTGGCGATCAGAATATGGCGTGCACCTTTATCACGCGCTTCCTCTAACCGAGCGCGTAACTCAGACATATCGTTGTTGGCATAACGATAGCGCTGGGCCTTACACAGGCGTACGCCATCGATAATTGAGGCATGATTGAGTGCATCAGAGATGATGGCATCTTCCGCACTGAGCAGCGTTTCAAACAGACCGCCATTGGCATCGAAGCAAGAGGAAAACAGGATGGCATCTTCCATGCCGAGAAAGGCCGCCAGTTTTTGTTCCAACTGCTGATGGATATCTTGTGTGCCGCAGATAAAGCGCACGGATGCCATGCCGAAGCCGTGGGAATCCATGCCTTCTTTAGCGGCCTGAATAAGTGCGGGGTGATTCGCCAGACCGAGATAGTTGTTGGCGCAGAAGTTAATCACCGGAGGACTATTAGCGACATGGATCTCAGCCTGCTGCGCCGACGTGATGGTACGTTCTTGTTTGAACAATCCATCGCTACGTGTTGTCTCAAGCTGTTGACGGATTTGCGAATAAAACTGACTGGACATGATTCTGCTCCTCAGATAGCAAAATTTTGGCACATATTACTGATCAGGACGCATCGTGCCGACATTTCCGCCAGAGAAATCTTCGTTTTGCAGCATAGTTCACGCGATGGATGCAAATTGTGCAGCGGTTACGGAGTCATCTGGCTGCCTGCCGCGGGCTGAAATGTTATGATGTTAGGCATTCGTGCGTGAAACCTCCTGTTTCACCCCAACTGTTTAAAGGCAAAGCATATGATTATCGTAACCGGTGGCGCTGGCATGATTGGCAGCAACATTGTTAAAGCGCTGAACGATCGCGGTCTTACCGATATTCTGGTGGTGGATAATCTGAAAGATGGCACCAAATTCGTGAATCTCGCAGATCTGGATATCGCAGACTACATGGACAAAGAAGAGTTCCTCTCTTACATCATGTCCGGCGAAGATCTGGGTCCAATCGAAGCGGTATTCCACGAAGGTGCCTGCTCGGCGACCACAGAGTGGGATGGCAAGTACATGATGGATAACAACTATCAGTACTCGAAAGACTTGCTGCATTTCTGCCTGGAACGCGAAATTCCTTTCCTTTACGCCTCTTCAGCGGCCACTTACGGTGGCCGCAATGAAAATTTCATTGAAGAGCGCCAGTACGAGCAGCCGCTGAACGTCTATGGCTACTCAAAAATGCTCTTCGACCACTACGTGCGTCAGATTCTGCCGGAAGCCGATTCTCCAGTGTGTGGGTTCCGCTATTTCAACGTTTACGGCCCACGCGAAGGTCACAAAGGCGGTATGGCGAGTGTGGCTTTCCACCTCAATACTCAGATCAGCAACGGTGAAAATCCAAAGCTGTTTGAAGGCAGCGACGACTTCCGCCGCGATTTCATCCATGTTGACGATGTTGTTGCGGTAAACCTGTGGTGCTGGGAAAACGGTGTATCTGGTATCTACAACTGTGGTACAGGCCGTGCGGAGTCTTTCCAGGAAGTCGCCGATGCAGTACTGAAGTTCCATCAGCAAGGCCAGATTGAATACATCCCGTTCCCTGAGAAACTGAAAGGCCGCTATCAGGCATTCACTCAGGCGGACCTGACCAATCTGCGCGCAGCGGGTTATGACAAGCCATTCAAAACCGTTGCTCAGGGTGTGGGTGAATACATGACCTGGCTCAATCGTAAAGCATAAGGAAACCGGCACCAGCGATGAAAATTCTGGTCATTGGCCCTTCCTGGGTCGGCGATATGATGATGTCGCAAAGTCTCTATCGCACGCTCAAGGCTGAGCACCCGGATGCGGTCATTGATGTGATGGCACCGGCATGGTGTCGGCCACTGCTGTCACGGATGCCGGAAGTCAATCAAGCGCTGGCGATGCCACTGGGCCATGGTGCTTTGGCACTGGGTGAAAGGCGGCGTTTGGGGAAATCCCTTCAGGTCAGCGGTTATGACCGTGCTTATGTGCTGCCGAATTCGTTCAAATCAGCGCTGGTGCCGTTCTTTGCAGGTATTAAGCACCGTGTCGGCTGGCGCGGTGAGATGCGCTATGGCGTGTTGAACGATGTGCGTGTGCTGGATAAAGCCGCGTTTCCGCTGATGGTGGAGCGCTATGTTGCACTGGGCTACGACAAACCCATCGCCTCCGCTCAACAGTTGCCGCAGCCATTACTGTGGCCACAGTTGCGTGTCGATGAAGACGAGAAGCGCATGACGGCAGCACAGTTTTCTTTGTCGGCCGATCGTCCTGCTATAGGGTTCTGCCCTGGTGCCGAATTTGGTCCAGCGAAACGCTGGCCGCACTATCATTACGCTGCGCTTGCTGAACAACTGATTGGCGAAGGGTATCAGGTGGTGTTGTTCGGTTCCGCGAAAGATCGCGAAACCGGTGACACTATCGTTCAGACGTTATCGGAATCAGCGCGGGTACACTGCAAAAATCTGGCCGGCGATACGCAATTAGAACAAGCGGTAATCTTAATCGCACATTGTGCGGCTATCGTCAGTAATGATTCCGGGTTGATGCACATTGCCGCCGCACTGAACCGTCCTTTGGTCGCCTTGTATGGCCCAAGTAGCCCGGATTTCACACCACCGCTGTCTCATCAGGCGCGCGTAATTCGTTTAATCTCCGGCTATCACAAAGTACGCAAAGGTGATGCCGAAGAGGGTTATCACCAAAGTCTCATTGATATTCAGCCGGCTCGAGTTCATCAGGAACTCAGCACGCTGCTGCATTTGGTGCAGGAGTAGCCATGCACGTTTTGATTGTAAAAACCTCCTCAATGGGGGACGTGCTGCACACGTTACCGGCGCTCACTGATGCGATGCAGGCGATTCCCGGCATTCGTTTTGATTGGGTTGTCGAAGAGAATTTTGCACAGATCCCCAGTTGGCATCCGGCAGTGGATAAAGTGCTGCCGGTGGCGATTCGTCGCTGGCGTAAACATTGGTTTGGCAGTCAGCAGCGTGAAGAGCGCGTCTTGTTCAAACGTGAGCTGCAATCGCGCCAGTATGATTTGGTGATTGATGCCCAAGGGTTGATCAAAAGCGCTGCGCTGGTGACGCGCCTGGCTAAGGGCGTAAAGCATGGACAAGATAGCCGCAGCGCGCGGGAACCCTTTGCCAGCTGGTGGTATGACAAACGCCATGAAATTAATAAACAGCAACACGCGGTTGAACGCACGCGTGAGCTATTTGCGAAAAGCCTGGATTATGCGAAACCGGAGACCCAGGGTGATTATGCCATTGCGGGACATTTCCTTTCTACGCTGCCCAACGATGCGCATCAATACCTGGTGTTTTTGCATGCGACCACCCGCGATAACAAACATTGGCCAGAGGCGCACTGGCGCGAACTTATTGAACGGGTACAGCCGACAGGTCTGCGAGTGAAACTGCCGTGGGGTGCTGAACATGAGCATCAGCGTGCATTAAGAATGGCGGAAGGTTTTGACCACGTTGAGGTGCTACCCAAATTAGCGCTGGAGCAAGTGGCACAGCAGTTGGCGGGGGCACGCGCTGTCGTTTCGGTCGACACGGGTTTGAGTCACCTGACCGCCGCGCTGGACCGCCCGAATATTACGCTGTTTGGTCCAACTGATCCGGGGCTGATTGGGGGGTATGGGAAGAATCAGCATGAGCTACGCGGTGCAGGTGGCACAATGCAGGCTATATCCGCCGTGAGCGTAATGGAAAAATTGCGGGAATTGCTTTGAATGGGATCAATATTTAAACAAATCTATCGTTATACCCATGAACGAGCTTATCGGCACAATGAAAATTTTTGGCCTCATATCAGAATTCAACGTGGAGCAGAAGACCATATTGAACGGCTAGTCTGGCGAAAAAATGAAATAAAAATTGAAGCATTAGATTCATTACGTAAAACCGTTACCAATGATATGACGATACTGGCAACTGGCCCGTCAGTGAATGATCTTGATTTTGAATTACTTTCAGAAACGACATTTATTGGTGTTAATGGCGCTTATCACCTACGAGATAAAGTCGTATTTTCATATTATGTTATTGTCGATCGCGGTTTTGTTGAGAATCGTTTTGATATTGTCGGAAAAGTACTGGGCGACCCTGAGTTGACGCTCTTTACAACAGTTCATTGCCTCAATGATATATTGAATTGCATTGGAGTCGATAAGATAAAGTGTCGTTTGGCTATTATTGAAGATCTGAGTTATAAGATATTTCGAAAATCAGTAGTACCTGCTGAGTATGCTTTGAATTTCAATGATAATAAAGGATTATCAGTCTATCCAACTGATCCATTATCAGGTTTTTCATGGGATATCCGACAAGGTATTTTTGATGCGGGTACAGTGGCCTATTGGGCGTTGCAAATAGCCGTATGGCTCAGTTCAAATCGTATACTGTTAGCAGGGGTTGATATGAATAATTTTTCATCCCCACGGTTTTATGAAAATGAAAATAATAAGCAGAAAAGCTTTTTAGGGGAAAACTTTACTCAAGTGATAAAGCCCGCATTCTTGAATGCCAGCATCGAGCTTAATCATGCAGGGATAAAGGTTTACAATTTGTCTACGAATAGTGGACTGACAGAGGAAATTTTCGAGAAGGCGACGCCAGATGTCATTTTTAAAAAAAACTGAAAGTTTAGAATTTATTGCATCTATTTCTTTTATGGCATTTTTATTTTTAATGACCATATTTACAGGTGTTGGAAAAGTAAATAATTTATTTCATCTGTCGATTACAACGATGATGATATTTTTGTTTTTCCAGCGAAAAAAGCTTAGTCTTCCCGAGCCATATCCCTGGAAGTCAATAGGCGTTATTGCACTATTCCTCATTTATTACAGTATTACGAACTTATGGACAAGTGTTCCAGAGAATATAATTTCAACTCTGAAGCATACCGTTTATCTTCTTTTTTTCGTTTGTATGTTTGATTACTGTATTAAGCGTTATGGTTTGCTGAAGGTTTATGGATGCATTTTTTCCGGGTGTTTTATTGTCCTTGTTTTGACATTTATGTTGGTAGACAAGAGCACGCTACTGACGAATAGACTTGAAAACGGTTTTTTTGCCGCGCCGAAAAATGTCATTGATCTCGGTGGATATTTTGCTCTTGGTATTTTAAGTGCACTGATTATTGCCCGTGAGTCAGGCCGACACTGGATTTACATACCTGCATCGTTGCTCTTTATTGGCTTGATATTGACGCAAAGTCGAGGTCCGTTATTGGCTTTAATGGTTTCTTTAGCTGTTTTACTTGCTAAATATAAACATGTTCACCTTAAACATGTTTTGTATATCATGATTTCAATCGCTACTATTTTATTATTCTTCTACTTTACCGATTATGGCAGTGATTTTTATGCGCGCATTGTTTCCTCTTATGCGCAGAGTTTTATCAGATTTGGAATCTGGAATCATGCCATTTCAGATGCAATGATTCATCCCTATTTCGGTTGGGGGTTTGATAAGCAGCTGACATTTGTAAACAGTATTGGCCAACATGTTATAACCACACACAGTATTTATGTATCGGCTTTCTTAAAAGGCGGTGTGGTGGGTGTGCTATTTATGGCATCACTCATCCTGGTTGGCTTGTATCATGCGTATAGAAAGTATCATCAAGGCATGGGGTTAGAAGCCTCAATTTATCTCTTCTCTTTGATGTTTTTTGTTACTCAGGGGATGTTTGTGATTGGTGGACCTGGAGAAACATGGGTATTATTCTGGTTGCCATTAGCGATAGTATTGTCATCCCGTAAGGCCTAGATCCTAAATAAAAACCACTACCAGATCGCTTGCTATCTGGTAGTGTCATTTTAGACTGAAATGTTTTTCATCATCACTTTATAAACCTGATCAACGTTAATGTTTCAAAACGTTGATGAAGGGGTTAGAAAAGTAAACCTAACTGATTAATTAACTTACTACCTGCCACATTTTCAATCACTATTTCAACAGCTCGACTTTGCGGCACGGGTGTCAGTGGTTTACTAACCTTACACACGCCTGGAGCACGGAACTTCGTTCCCGGAGATTTATCGGTTGTCGGCGGTGTTTTGCCCTGATGCACAGGCTCATTCAGCAACTGACTCGGACGTACCAGCGTAATATCGGCTGGCAGTGATGGCAGCATCTGTTGCAGCACACGAACGGTGGTGGGATGTGGATGACCAATCGCAATGGCATAGCCATCGCGCTGTGCCAGTTTTACGGCACGGGTAAACTGTTCACGGATCGCTGCTTCATTCTGGCTGTCATCAAGGAATACCCGGCGTTTCAGCACCTTAACATGCGTACCTTGTGCTGCGGGAATGGACTGGCTATTACCAATCGTCATGCTATCGAGAAAGTAGTAATTGTACTGATTTAGCACTTGCATCACTTTCTGCATGCCGGGCAGGCTAGAGGTCATTTTGCTGCCCATATGGTTATTCAAACCTACGGCGAAAGGCACTTTACCCGAGGCATCCCGCACAATGCGTGCGATCTCTTCACTGCTCATCTCTGGAGTTAAGGTATCTTTTTCCAACGGTTGTTTACTGAGTGGTGCCATTGGCAAGTGAATCAACACCTCATGACCGCCCTGATGTGCTTTTGTCGCCATCTCACGAGCATGAGGTGCATTCGGCAGTACAGCGACCGAAATCGCAGCGGGCATTTGCAGCACTTTATTCTCTTCAACCGGACGATAACCGAAGTCATCAATCACAATTGAGAGTTTACCTGCCTGAGCCGATAGTGTGAAAAACAGTGCGCAGAACGCCATTGAGAGCTTTTGAGGCTGAAACAACACTTATCTTCCTAACCACGGTAGTGGATTGACGGCCTGTCCCTGACGTCGGATTTCAAAGTAGAGCGAAGGCGTGCCGCGGCCGCCACTGGTACCCACAAGGGCGATAGGCTGTCCTGCCTTCACCTGAGTACCCACGCTCACCAGCGCACTTTGGTTGTAGCCATAAAGACTCATATCGCCTTTACCATGTTCCAATACCACAACCAGACCGTAGCCTTGCAGCCAATCGGCCATCAGTACGCGTCCATCGGCGATGGCTTTCACTTCGGTACCTTCTGGTGCATCAATCACCAGACCTTTCCAGCGCAGTTCACCCTGCATGGATTCACCGAAGCGGTGTTCAATACGTCCATTCACCGGCCACACCGCCTGCCCACCAGGCTTACCGAGGCCTCCGGTGCGTGCCATCAACTCACGTTCGCTTTGTGTGGGTTGATAACTTGATCCCTTGGCTTTTGCCTGCGCCTGACGCTGGCGTACTTTTTCTGCCTCGCGTGCTTCACGTTCGGCACGCTCACGCGCTTCGCGTTCGGCTTTGGCAATTTTATCCTGCAGACGGCTTTCGTTTTCTCGCATCTCAACCAAATCGGCCTGATCTTTTTCCAGCGAGCTTTCCAGTACCGTCAGGGTTTTCTTACGTGCCGCACTGGCGGTTTCCAGTTTGGCCTGCTGCGACTGCTGTTGGGCTAGCAGGGATTTTTGTTGTTCCTGCTTACCTTGCAATGCCTGACGCTGTTCGGCCAACTGTTGCTGAGTTTGTTTGAGATCGTCGATGTTTTTCTGGCGTGCAGCATTAAGGTAGCCGAAGTAGGCAAGAATGCGTTCACTGCGCTGTGCTTCTTCACCGCCCAGCAGCAGCTGTAACCCATTATGCTGGCCTTGTCGGAAAGCCGCATCCAATTGCTGAGCCAGCAGTTTTTCCTGCTGAGCCTGCTGTTTTTCCAGACGAGAAATGGAGGTGGTAATTTGCGTGATTTCGCCGTCGAGCGCGGTCAAACTATTGCGCGTTTCCCGAAGCTGCCGGCTGGCTTGCGCAATCACTTTTTCCTGACTTTGCAGTTGATCGAGAAGTTTGCTGCGCTGTAGTTTCTGCGCTTTAACGCTTTTCTCTTTGTCAGCGATATCCTGCTGAATGGACTTGAGCTGAGTTTTACTGTCATCCGCACTGTGCGCGTAAACGGGCAATAACAGTGCGCCCGCGCAGAGCAAGCTCAGGGAGATTTCGGACCAGCGAAATAACAACGGATGCGCTGGGCCGTTGTGACAGGTCCTTGTGTGTGTAACGGTCGCTTTTCCCTTCATAGTCGATAATTATTCCACGATGAACAGCCGCTTACCAGTTATCCCGGGCGGGTTTTGCTTTACGAAAGATGTCGGTGCCGAGCTTAGCGGCATAAACCTTGACTCAATTTTGCGATTAGAACACTTTTTTTGGAAAATGACGCACAAATCGTAACTCTGCCCGCTTCGCGACTGTACATGCTAAGTGGCGCAGGTATACTCAGAACCCTTGTTTTAGCTTATTAGCCCGGTCTGGAGTCGTTACCCCCCATGCAAGAAATTATGCAGTTTGCAAGCAATCACACCATCCTTAGTCTGGCATGGGTTGTTTTACTCGTTCTGGTGATTGTGACCACCGTTAAAGGAATGTTCTCTAAGGTAAAAACCATCAGCCGTGGTGAAGCAACCCACCTGATCAACAAAGAGGATGCGGTGGTTGTAGACGTGCGTTCGCGCGATGATTATCGCAAAGGGCACATTTCAGGTGCGGTGAATATTGCAGCGGCTGACATCAAAAAAGGGAGCTTTGCCGAACTGGAAAAGCACAAGTCCCAGCCCATAATTGTGGTATGTGCCACTGGTCAGAGCGCAGGTGAGTCAGCCGCTAAATTGAGCGCTGAAGGTTTTGAAAAAGTCTCCGTGCTGAAAGATGGCGTGAGCGGCTGGAGTGGTGAGAATCTGCCGCTGGTACGCGGTAAATAATTCCCAGAGGTAACCGCATGGCTAATGTTGAGATTTACACCAAAGTCACATGCCCTTATTGCCACCGGGCAAAAGCATTGTTGGATCAGAAAGGTGTTTCGTTCCAGGAGATTCCTATTGATGGGAACGCGGCGAAACGTGAAGAGATGATTCAGCGAAGCGGGCGTACGACAGTTCCCCAGATTTTTATTGATGCGCAGCACATTGGTGGCTGTGACGATCTTTACGCGCTGGATGGGCGTCAGGGACTGGATCCCTTACTCCAGGCATAATTTTTCGGTCAGACAATTTAACTCACAGGATTTAGTAACATGTCAGAACATAGCACAAACGAAATGCAGTTCCAGATTCAA
Source organism: Pantoea sp. SM3 (assembly GCF_000963995.1). NCBI lineage: Bacteria > Pseudomonadati > Pseudomonadota > Gammaproteobacteria > Enterobacterales > Erwiniaceae > Pantoea > Pantoea sp. SM3. The sequence goes on along the minus strand of NZ_JZRD01000022.1, from coordinate 48,272 downwards.
CGTGTTTATACCAAAGATGTTTCTTACGAAGCGCCAAACGCGCCTCAGGTTTTCCAGAAAGAGTGGGAACCGGAAGTGAAACTGGATCTGGACACCGCTTCATCTCAGCTGGCTGATGAAGTCTATGAAGTTGTTCTGCGCGTTACCGTGACAGCAACCGTTGGTGAAGACACCGCATTCCTGTGCGAAGTTCAGCAGGCGGGTATCTTCACCATCGGCGGTATCGAAGGCACTCAGATGGCACATTGCCTCGGTGCATACTGCCCGAACATTCTGTTCCCGTATGCACGTGAATGCATCACCAGCCTCGTGTCTCGTGGTACTTTCCCGCAGCTCAATCTGGCGCCAGTTAACTTTGATGCCCTGTTCATGAACTATCTGCAGCAGCAAGGTGAAGGCGAAGCGCCACGTCAGGATGCCTGATGACTACCCTCAACGCTTCGATTAGCGTCATCGGTGCCGGCTCGTACGGCACCGCATTGGCCATTACGTTGGCTCGTAACGGCCATCCGGTTCTGCTTTGGGGCCACAATCCGCACAGTGTGGCACAGCTCCAGGCTGACCGATGTAATGCCGCTTTCCTGCCTGATGTACCTTTCCCTGACAATCTTGTTCCTGAAGCCGATTTGGCAACGGTGGTGAGTGCCAGTCGTGATCTGTTGGTGGTGGTGCCCAGCCACGTGTTTGGTGATGTTCTCACCCAACTGAAGCCGCATCTGCGTGCAGATTCCCGAATTGTCTGGGCAACCAAAGGCCTCGAAAAAGAGACTGGCCGTCTTTTGCAGGACGTTGCGCGTGAAATCCTCGGCGATCAAATTCCGCTGGCCGTGGTTTCCGGCCCAACTTTCGCGAAAGAGCTTGCAGCGGGCCTGCCTACAGCGATAGCGCTGGCTGCCACTGACGCACAGTTCGCTGAAGATCTGCAGCAAAAAATGCATTGCGGTAAAAGCTTCCGCGTGTACAACAATCCAGACTTCATCGGCGTGCAACTGGGTGGCGCGGTGAAAAACGTGATTGCGATTGGTGCCGGTATTTCCGATGGCATCGGTTTTGGTGCCAACGCACGTACCGCGTTAATCACACGTGGATTAACGGAGATGAGCCGCCTCGGTGCTGCTCTGGGTGCCGATCCCACCACCTTTATGGGCATGGCTGGGCTGGGCGATTTAGTACTGACCTGTACCGATAATCAATCCCGTAATCGTCGTTTTGGCATGATGCTGGGACAAGGCGAGAGCGTGGATGAGGCGCAGCGCATTATCGGACAAGTTGTAGAAGGGTATCGAAACACCAAAGAAGTCAAAGCATTGGCGGCGAGAATGGGTGTTGAAATGCCCATTACCGAGCAGATTTATCAGGTACTGTATTGCGAAAAATCGGCGCGAGAGGCAGCATTGAGTTTACTTGGCCGTGCAAGGAAGGACGAAAACAGCCAAAGCTGAAGCAGGATGCTCAGCTAAATCACCTGCAGCGCCTCTCAGGCGCTTTTTTTATCGGGAGCACAGAGCAATGTCGTCAGAAGAGTTAGAACTGGTCTGGAACAACATCAAAGCTGAAGCCAGAGCGCTGGCTGATTGTGAACCCATGCTGGCCAGCTTTTATCACGCGACTTTGCTCAAGCACGAAAATCTTGGCAGCGCACTAAGCTACATGCTGGCGAACAAACTCGCCAACCCGATCATGCCAGCCATTGCGGTACGTGAAATCGTTGAGGAAGCGTATCGCGAAGATCCAGAGATGATTGTCTCTGCAGCTTACGATATTCAAGCCGTGCGCCAGCGCGATCCTGCCGTTGATAAGTATTCAACGCCGTTGCTGTATCTGAAAGGCTTCCATGCATTACAGGCTTATCGCATCGGCCACTGGCTCTGGAAAGAGGGCCGCCGCGCGTTAGCCGTCTATTTGCAGAACGAAATCTCCGTTTCCTTTGCAGTGGATATTCACCCAGCAGCCCGTATTGGTCGCGGCATCATGCTCGATCATGCTACCGGTATCGTGATTGGTGAAACCGCCGTAGTGGAAAATGACGTGTCGATTTTGCAGTCGGTAACGCTTGGCGGTACCGGAAAAACCAGCGGCGATCGCCATCCGAAAATCCGTGAAGGTGTGATGATTGGTGCAGGTGCCAAGATTCTCGGTAACATTGAAGTAGGGCGCGGCGCGAAAATTGGTGCGGGTTCGGTGGTACTACAACCGGTGCCGCCGCATACCACGGCAGCCGGTGTGCCTGCGCGTATTGTTGGCAAACCCACCAGCGATAAACCTTCGATGGATATGGACCAACTCTTCAACGGCGCGGGCTTTGAGTACGGCGACGGAATTTAGCTCTTGATCAGCGCGCCAGCATAATCAAGCTGGCGCCACGCTTCATAAACCACCACAGATACCGCATTCGACAGATTCATACTGCGGCTTTCAGCCATCATCGGGATGCGGATCTTCTGCTCTGCTGGCAGCGCGTTCAGTATCTCTGCCGGCAAACCACGGCTCTCAGGACCAAACAACAAATAATCCCCTTTCCGATAGCTCACAGCGCTGTGGGCAGGTGTACCTTTGGTGGTGAGTGCAAACAGGCGCTGTGGTGTTTCAGACTCGATAAACGCAGAGTAATTGGCGTGTTTTTTGAGTGAGGTGTATTCGTGATAATCGAGCCCGGCGCGGCGCAGACGCTTGTCATCCCAGGCAAAGCCCAACGGCTCAATCAGGTGCAACTGGAAGCCTGTATTGGCACACAAGCGAATGATATTGCCAGTATTTGGCGGAATTTCAGGTTCAAATAAAACGATGTTCAGCATAAGGCCCCCGGAAACGAGGGCCGAAGCATAGCAAATTATTGACGAGCGGAGTACAGCGGCAACCAGAGCGTAAGCCGCAGACCCCCTAATGGGCTGTCATCGGCTTTCACCCAACCGCGATGCTGTTGCACGGCCGTTTCTACAATCGCCAGTCCGAGACCGGTGCCACCAGATTCACGGTCGCGTGCTTCATCCGTGCGGTAGAAGGGGCGGAAAATCTGCTCGCGATCTTCAGCGCTGACGCCTGGGCCATCGTCATCAACGTGAACGGTAATACCCTGAATATCCACCGAGAAACTCACGCTGATATGCGTGTGGGAATAACGCAGCGCATTACGCACGATGTTTTCCAGTGCGCTCTCCAGAGCATGCGGGTTGCCGTACAGTGGCCACGGACCTGGCGGATACGGCACATCCATGGTTTTACCCATCTGCTCGGCTTCGAATTTGGCATCTTCCAGTACACCGTTCCACAGCTGGTTTGCCTTCATCGCTTCACTGACTAAGGCATTTTTATGCTGGGTGCGTGAGAGCACCAGCAAGTCGTTAATCATGCCATCAAGCCGCTGGGCTTCCGTTTCGATACGCTGAAGTTCTTTACCTTCACCATTGCGACGGCGCAGTAGGGCAGTAGCCAATTGCAAACGTGTCAGTGGCGTGCGTAATTCATGACTGATATCGGATAACAAACGCTGCTGTGCGGTCATCATGCGTTCCAGTGCGCTCACCATTTGGTTGAAACTTGAACCTGCTGCCAGAAACTCCTGTGGACCAGATTCCAGTTCAGGATGCTGGCGTAAGTTTCCGCTCGCCACTTCATCGGCAGCATGTTTCAGTTTACGCGCAGGACGCGCCAGGCTCCACGCCAGCCATAACAGCAGCGGCGAGCTAATCAGCATGGTCACAATCAGCAGCAATAACGGACGGTCAAACAGTAGATTGACGAAGTCCAGTTGAGAGCTGGTGGCGGGGCGGATCAGGTAGAGCTGATAGTTATCTTCACCATCCTGCACGGCGAACGGGCCCACCATCTCCACACGACCATACTTTTTCTTCTGCGGATGATCGGCATTATCAGACTGGCCGATAAAGTTACGAATCACCTGCATTTCATTATGCTGCGCTCCGATCACCCGGCCTTCGCTGGTCACCAATAACAAGCGTTGGCCGGGTGGGGCCCATTTGTCGATGGCGCGAAAGAGCCTGCGCCACCACATCAGGTCGTTAGGGGGGTCTTGCGATAACTCAGCTTCAACATGCTGTTCAATCATGGTGCCCTGTCGTTGCTCACTTTCCAGCAGTGCGGTCATCTGGCGTGAGTCGAGTTTGGGCACCATCAAAACCAGCATCAACACCAGCGCCAGGGTGAGCCAGAAAATGGCGAAGATGCGGGTGGTCAAACTTCCAATCATGATGCCGAAACCATCAGATAGCCGCGTCCGCGTAGCGTTTTAAACCACGGATGACCATCACGACGTTCCGGCAATTTACGACGCAGGTTTGATATGTGCATATCAATCGCGCGGTCAAACGGCGTCAGGCGTTTACCCAGCACTTCCTGGCTGAGGTGCTCACGCGACACGACCTGACCTAAATGCTGTGCCAGCAAATAGAGCAGCGTGAATTCCGTGCCCGTCAGATCCAGCGTTTCACTATCGAAGCTGGCTTCCTGGCGGCCTGGGTTGAGGCGCAGGCAATCCACTTCCAGCGTGGGTGAACTATTGTCATGCTGTTGTTGTTGTTCGCTCCAGTTTGAACGGCGCAAAATAGCCCGAATACGCGCCACCAGTTCACGGTCATTAAACGGTTTTGGCAGATAGTCATCCGCGCCCAGCTCAAGGCCAAGAACACGATCCAACTCACTACCGCGAGCGGTCAGCATAATGACCGGAGTTTGGTGCTGTTGTCGTAATTCTTTCAACGTATCAATACCGTTCTTCTTCGGCATCATGACGTCGAGTAATAACAAGTCAACGGTGTTATCCAGCAGGTTAAGCGCCTGCTCGCCATCGCTGGCGACAATCACCTCAAAACCTTCCATCTCAAGCAGTTCTTTAAGCAGCGAAGTTAATTCGCGGTCGTCATCAACCAACAGGATTTTATTCATTTATTGTTGCCCTCCGCAGGCAAAATACCGTGTTCCTTGACTTGCAATCCAACGCTTTACGTAGTTTTACACCCCCTGACGGATGTTTGCAGCTATCGCCGTACACTAGCTCTCGTTGAATCGCAAAACGGAACGAACTGGGAGTAAACGATGCGCTACTTAACCGCCGTCGTCATTGCCTCAGCGATGGTTCTCAGTCACGCCAGCGCAGAAGCAGCAGACACGACGACGATTGACGAGATGCATCATAACGGCGGATTGACGACAGGCAGTATGACGCAAAATCCGCAAAGCCACATGTTCGATGGCATTGAGCTGACTGAACAACAGCGGCAACAGATGCGAGACCTGATGCAGCAAGCACGACATGAGCGCCCGGTTATGAGCGTTCAGGATATTGAAACTATGCATGACCTTGTCATTGCAGACAAATTTAACGAATCGGCTATCCGACAGCAGGCAGAGAAACAAGCCCGCGCTCAGATAGAACTGCAAGTTGAGATGGCTCGGGTTCGCAACCAGATGTATCACCTGCTAACGCCTGCACAGCAAGCGACATTGCAGAAGAATTATGAGCGGCGACTTAACGATATGCGTCAGCTCTCAGGATTGCAGCCATCATCACCGCTGCATGCAGTGAGTAGTACCAGCAGTAACCAGTAACATAGTATCCCTGTTTTCCTTGCCATAGACACCATCCCTGTCTTCCCCCGCATGATGCGGGGGTTTTTTTTATCTGCCAATCCTGTGCTGCATCATCACCTTAATATTCAATTCACGCAGCTTACGCTTGCCGATGATAAACTTGAGCCATTATGTGATTAACGGCGTTGCGCTGAGCAGACGCTTCTACGAGGCATGGCATGGATCCCTCCTACGCGAAACTCGTCAACCGCGCGGCACTGGCGGCAACGACGCTGGCGACATTACTTTTGATCGTGAAGGTTTTTGCCTGGTGGCTGACCGGCTCAGTCAGTATGTTGGCCGCCCTGGTCGATTCACTGGTGGATATCGCTGCATCGCTGACAAATTTACTGGTGGTGCGCTATTCACTCCAGCCTGCGGACGCTGATCACACCTTCGGCCACGGTAAAGCGGAGTCGCTTGCCGCGCTGGCACAAAGCATGTTTATTTCCGGCTCGGCACTGTTTTTATTTCTCACTGGTATTCAGCATCTGGCCTCACCCAATATATTACGGGCGCCGCTGGTCGGTATCGTCGTCACTGTGGTCGCCCTTTTTTCCACCCTGTTACTGGTGACTTTCCAGCGCTGGGTGGTGCGTCGGACACGCAGCCAGGCGATACGTGCGGATATGCTGCACTATCAATCTGACGTAGTGATGAATGGCGCGATCCTGGTGGCTTTGGTGTTAAGCAGCTATGGTTTTGTCCGGGCAGATGCGCTCTTTGCGCTGGGGATTGGGGTGTACATCCTCTACAACGCTTTGCGCATGGGCTATGAAGCGGTGCAATCTTTGCTGGACCGTGCATTGCCGGAAGAAGAGAAGCAGGCGATTATCGATTTGGTTAGCGATTGGCCAGGTGTGCGCGGAGCCCATGCACTGCGTACGCGGCAATCCGGGCCCACCCGTTTTATTCAGCTTCATCTGGAAATGGATGACCACCTGCCGCTGGTGCAGGCACATCAGGTAGCGGATCAGATCGAGCAAGCACTGCGGCTTAAGTTTCCCGGTTCGGATGTTATCATCCATCAGGATCCCTGCTCGGTGGTGCCGGAAAATCAGCAAGGTTTTTTCCAGTTTTAGCGTTTAAATATCATGGTGTTGCGTTATAAAAATGACGTAACGCTAACAACTCTGTAAAAAAATAGCGAAAACTTGTCTGACCTGAATCAATTCAGCATCAAGCCTTTGATATACTATCTGCAACTATTAAGCCGCACGATCGTGAGCGGGTTTACACCGGTCGGCAGGCAGGAATAATCCTTAGTTTTGAACAATCCAGAGGTTGTCATGATCAAAAAAATCGGAGTACTGACCAGCGGCGGTGACGCCCCAGGCATGAACGCAGCCATCCGCGGAGTTGTCCGTTCCGCGCTGAGTGAAGGCCTTGAAGTTTTTGGTATCTACGACGGCTATCTGGGATTGTATGAAGACCGTATGATCAACCTCGACCGTTACAGCGTGTCCGATATGATCAACCGTGGCGGCACTTTCCTCGGTTCTGCGCGCTTCCCGGATTTCCGTAATGAGGAAGTTCGTCAGGTTGCCATTGAGAATATGAAGAAGCGCGGCATTGACGCGCTGGTGGTCATCGGCGGTGACGGTTCCTACATGGGTGCCAAACGTCTGACGGAAATGGGTTTCCCGTGCATTGGTCTGCCAGGCACCATTGATAATGACGTTGCCGGTACCGATTACACCATCGGTTACTTCACGGCGCTGGAAACCGTGGTTGAAGCGATTGACCGTCTGCGCGACACCTCCTCTTCGCATCAGCGCATCTCCATCGTGGAAGTGATGGGTCGTTACTGCGGCGATCTGACTCTGGCTGCTTCCATCGCCGGTGGTTGTGAATTCATCGTACTGCCGGAAATTCCTTATACCCGTGAAGAGCTGGTCGAAGAGATCAAAGCGGGTATCGCCAAAGGTAAAAAACACGCCATTGTGGCCATTACCGAACACATCTGTGATATCGACGATTTGGCGCATTACATCGAAGCAGAAACCAAACGCGAAACACGTGCCACTGTGCTTGGGCATATTCAGCGTGGCGGTGCACCATGTGCTTACGACCGTATCCTGGCGTCACGTATGGGTGCCTACTCCATCGAACTGCTGTTGCAGGGCTACGGCGGACGTTGTGTCGGCATTCAGAATGAGAAGATGGTGCATCACGACATCATTGACGCGATTGAAAACATGAAGCGCCCATTCAAGCGCGACTGGCTGGATACGGCGAAAAAACTCTACTAATCAAACTGAATCAGGGCGCGGCCTCCACCGTGCCCTTTTTTATCCCCACTCATATTCCCTCCAGTTATAACCACTTATTTTTAATTCTTTAATCATTGGATTGGTTTATGTCAGTCTTGTTCTATAACGACCTCGGGAGAGCAAGCAATGAACAAGTGGAGTATTGGTGTCACCCTGTTACTGGCTTCCACCAGTGTTTTGGCAAAGGATATCCAGCTGTTAAACGTTTCTTACGATCCAACGCGTGAGCTGTATGAACAGTACAACAAAGCGTTTAGCGCACACTACAAGCAGGAAACGGGCGACAATGTGGTGATCCGTCAATCTCATGGCGGTTCAGGGAAGCAGGCAACCTCTGTGATCAACGGCATTCGTGCTGATGTCGTGACCCTGGCGCTGCAGTCTGACGTGGATGCTATTGCTGACCGTGGTCGGATCGATAAAAACTGGATTAAGCGCCTGCCAGACAACTCCGCCCCTTATACTTCAACCATCGTGTTCCTGGTACGCAAAGGCAACCCGAAGGGCATCCATGACTGGAACGATTTAATTAAACCTGGCGTATCGGTGATCACGCCAAACCCGAAAACTTCAGGTGGCGCACGCTGGAACTATCTGGCCGCGTGGGGCTGGGCGCTGGATCAAAACAACGGTGACCAGGCCAAAGCACTGGCGTATGTGAAGGCGCTGTTCAAGAACGTGGAAGTGCAGGACTCCGGTGCACGTGGCGCGACCAACACCTTTGTAGAACGTGGCATAGGCGATGTGCTGATTGCCTGGGAAAACGAAGCGTATCTGGCGGTGAACAAGCTGGGTAAAGACAAGTTCGAAATCGTTACGCCAAGCGAATCGATTCTGGCAGAACCCACTGTTTCGGTGGTCGATAAGGTGGTGGATGAGCAGGGCACGCGTAAGGTGGCCGAAGATTATCTGAAGTATCTCTACTCACCAGAAGGCCAGACCATCGCAGCGGAAAACTTCTATCGTCCGCGCGATCCTGAAGTCGCGAAAAAGTTTGCCAGCACCTTTGCACCGGTGAAACTGTTCACTATCGACAGCAAGTTCGGTGGCTGGACGCAAGCGCAGAAAGCGCACTTCGCCGATGGTGGCAGTTACGATCAGGTCATGAAACCGTAATCGTCATCGCATCAAACAGAAACGGTCAGCCTGATGCTGGCCGTTTTGCATTGTAGAGCAGTAAAAGTCCGTGACATTGACCAGACGGCAGGCGAGGATGCTGGCAGGTGATGAACAGAGGAATTAGGCCATGCAGGGAAGTCGTCGCACCCTGAAGTTGCTAACCGTTTTACTGCTGGTGCTGATTGCCGGACTGATCGTCAGCGCCTTCCATTTCCAGAAAAACTCTAATGCCCTCTGGCAGATCATCAATGAGAAGTGCGTGCCCAATCTGGTGAAGAGTGGCAATCCCGCCCCTTGCCAGCAAGTGAATACGGCACAGGGTTATGTCACGTTGAAAGATCTCAACGGGCCTTTACAGTATTTGCTAATGCCGATTGAGAAAATCACTGGCATGGAAAGCCCGATCATTCTCGAACCCGCTACGCCAAATCTTTTTGCCGCTGCCTGGCTGCAGCGTAGTCTGCTGGCAAAGAAACGCGGTGCGCCGATTGCTGACAGCGCGCTGTCTCTGGCCATCAACGCGCAATATGGCCGTACGCAGAATCAACTGCACATCCACATCTCTTGTCTGCGACCTGATGTGCGCCAACGGCTTGATGCGTTAAGCCCGAAGCTCAACGAACAGTGGCAGTCAGCTACGCTGCGTAAACATCGCTATTTGATTCGTGCGCTGTCGACGGCTGAATTGGCCCAGCAAAGTGCCTTTATCCGTCTGGCGACTGAAGTGCCTAATGCGCGGAGCGAGATGGGAAAATATGGGATGGCGCTAACGGCATTGCCGGATGGGCGTTTAGCCCTGCTGGCGCTGGAACGTAACTGGTTAATGCTTAACAGCGGTTCTGCAGAGGAGTTGCAGGACCATCAATGCCAGATTTTGAACCATTAATCATGGCTTCCAATCTAAAGCTTCACGGAAACCGATTATCACGTTGGGTGGGTTTGAAATACTGTCTCATCACATACCCTTTAAATCTCTGGCAATAAAAAAGGCGGCTTATCAGCCGCCTTATTACACGCCGAAAACTTAGGCGTTTTTCGCTGCTGCAGCTGCTTTCACGATCACTGCGAACGCATCGGCTTTCAGTGAAGCACCACCAACCAGCGCGCCATCGATGTCTGGCTGAGTGAACAGTTCTGCGGCATTTTTGTCGTTAACAGAACCGCCGTACTGAATGATCACTTGCTGAGCAATCGCCGCATCTTTCTTCGCGATATGGTCACGAATGAATTTGTGCACGGCCTGGGCCTGCGCAGGGGTAGCGGATTTGCCGGTACCAATCGCCCAAACTGGCTCGTAGGCAATGACCACGCCTTCGAACGCAGCCGCACCCTGAGTTTCCAGCACGGCGTCAATCTGGCGTGCGCACACTTCTTCCGTTTTGCCCGCTTCGTTCTCTGCTTCGGTTTCACCGATGCACAGGACTGGCACCAGACCGGCTGCTTTCAGCACAGCAAATTTCTTCGCGATGAACTCGTCGCTTTCTTTGTGGTAAGTACGACGCTCAGAGTGGCCGATGATGATGTATTTCGCGCCGACATCTTTTAGCATTTCTGCGGAGGTTTCACCGGTGAATGCGCCAGACAGGTTAACGTCAACGTTCTGTGCACCCAGTGCAATGTGGCTGCCGGAGATGGCGTGTTTTGCCAGGTCAAGATAGAGAGTGGGTGGAGCAATTGCTACGCCACAACCTTCAACACCAGACAGCTCTTTGCGCAGACCTTCAATCAGCTCGCCTGCCATGTGCTTGCTGCCATTCAGTTTCCAGTTACCCATAACCAGTGGATGTCGCATTCTTTCCTCCGCATAACGCGATTCATGAAATAGCGCTGCCATCGGGCAGCGATGTCTGCCAGACAGTATAGAGATCAAACGTGCCGCTGGCTTTGCTTTTCGTCATTTTTGCCGCGGTGATCAAGGGGCCGCGAGCGCGAGTTTTATCGGCTCAACCGCGAAGGTTAATCCCTTGTCACCGTTATCTGCGACCACAAAACGCAATGCACCCTCAGTACTGGCAAAATAGCGCGCGCCTTTGCCTGCGCTGAGCAGTGCATCAAGCTTTTTCCGTCCATCTGCAGGCGATAAGCCAGGGACAAAAAATCGCAATAATGCCGTCATGTAATCCATCGCACGTGCCTGCGCGGTTTTCATATCCGGGCCGGGAACCGGTAGCCAGGTAATTTGCAGCGTTTTGATTTTTCCGGTGCCCTGTTCCAGCGCAGTAGAAGCATAGAGTGTTTCATTGATCTTGCTGGCGGCGCGTGTCAGGTTGCTTTTATCGTCTCGATTATCAATCGCACGATATTCCTGCAACGGCAGATCTGGATTCGTTGCGTTGTACTTCTCGCGGAACTGCGCGATGGTCATATCGAAGGTGGGGGCACCTGCCAATAGATAAGGGGCGGCAGGCAGGTGATCGCTTCGATCCTGCGATGTCGCATCCTCCGCCCAGGCGGGAAATGTCAGCGCGACGCTCAGCAGCAACGCGACTGGCAGGTTCTTCATTGCTTCGGCCCTAAATCATTCACTTAGCCCACGATTAGAACGGTTTTTACCGACCAAAGTCAAAACCCACACTGGGAAAAGTCTGACAATCTTCACACCGCACGTATTACCAGTAATGCTCGCTGGTCATATGGCCGGGTTTGCGTTTGAAATGTTTGCGCATCTCACGCGTATCTTTCAGCAATTGCTGGGTATCGCGCACCATTTGCGGGTTGCCACACAGCATCACGTGGCTGGTGTCAGCGGTCATCGGCAAACCTACCGCACGTTCAAGTTCACCGCTCTCTATCAGCTGCGGCACACGACCGTGCAGTGAACCGGCGATCTCTTCTCGACTCACCACCGTCTGAATGTGTAATTTGCCCGGATAACGCTGTTGCAGCTGTTGCATCAACGGCAAGAAGCTCAGGTCATCGGCGAAACGTGCCGCATGCACCAGCACAATGTTGTCAAACCGTTCCAGATCTTCGCCTTGCTGCAGAATCGATAAATAGGGACCGATTGCTGTACCGGTTGCCAGCATCCATAGTGTGCTGCAATCGGGAATTTCATCGAGTACAAAGAAACCGGCGGCTTCTTTGGTCACCATCACTTGATCGCCAGGCTGCAATGCCTGCAAACGTGGACTGAGTTTACCCTCAGGCACTGTGACCAGATAGAACTCCAGTAAGGGATCGTGCGGCGCATTCACATACGAGTAGGCGCGTTGCACACGTTCACCATCAATTTCCAGCGCCAGCTTGGCAAACTGCCCGGCGGTAAAGGTATCAATTGGCGCGGTAACGCGCAGGCTGAACAGTGCATCGGTCCAGTTTTTCACTTCTTGTACTTCCGCATTGATCCACTCTGCCATGATCGCTCCTTATTATTGATTATTCAGGCGTGTCACTATCATCGTCAGCCCTGTCGCAGATTTCCAGCCCGGCGGAGAGCAAAGGCTCTCAGCGACAAATGATGCGCACTCCACATCAACTGTAGCGGTCGGGTTACGACCCGGTACGTAATCTTGACACCACTGCGCCCGTCGCTTTGCGCTCACCTCTCGATTTGTCACGCAATCCTGATATTTTTGCCGCCATTAATCGCCAGCAGCCTTTTTTAGTGCTGCTTTTATTTTGTTTCTCAGGCAGACATTTTGTTCCATGTTGATGAATAAAACACAAAACCGCTTCCTGTTATTCATGCTGATCGTGCTGGTGGCGGTCGGACAGATGGCGCAAACCATCTATGTGCCGGCGATGGCGAACATGGCAGAAGCCCTGAACGTGCGCAGTGGCACCATGCAGCAGGTCATGGCCGCATATCTGATGACCTATGGTGGATCGCAACTGATCTACGGTCCGCTGTCAGACAGCTTTGGCCGTCGTCCGGTGATCCTTATCGGTATGACGATCTTTGCCGTGGGAGCATTGATCGCCATGTTTGCGCCATCACTGCAGATTTTGGTGCTGGGCAGTGCGGTGCAGGGTTTGGGTACTGGCGTCGCGGGGGTGATGGCTCGCACCATGCCGCGCGATCTCTATTCCGGTATCGCACTGCGCCAGGCAAATAGCCTGCTGAATATGGGTATTCTGGTGAGCCCGCTGCTGGCTCCGGTCATTGGTGCGCTGCTGACGCATCTGTTTGGCTGGCACGCTTGTTTTGCGTTCCTGCTGTTGCTGTGTGTCGGTGTCACCGCTTCCATGGCGCGCTGGCTACCCGAAACGCGCCCGGTGGATACCCCTGCCACACCGTTTCTGCGTCGCTATGCCACCTTGCTTAGCGACGGGAATTTTATCCGCTATCTGCTGTTGTTGGTCGGCGCGCTGGCAGGCATTGCGGTGTTTGAGGCTAGCTGTGGCGTGTTGATGGGAGGCGTTCTCGGTCTGGATGGCATCACCGTCAGCATCTTGTTTATTCTGCCCATCCCGGCCGCCTTTTTCGGTGCGTGGTTTGCCGGACGCGAGCAGAAATCCTGGCATACGCTGATGTGGTATGGCGTAAACAGTTGCTTGCTGGCTGGGCTGCTGATGTGGATGCCGGCATGGTTCGGCATCATGAATATCTGGACACTGCTGGTGCCTGCCGCACTGTTCTTCTTTGGTGCCGGGATGCTGTTCCCATTGGCGACATCCGGTGCGATGGAGCCGTATGCATGGTTAGCAGGGAGTGCGGGCGCGCTGATTGGTGGCATACAGAATCTTGGTTCTGGCGTGATTGCCTGGCTGTCGGCGCTGCTGCCGCAGCACGATCAGTCGAGCCTCGGGATGCTGATGTTTGTCACGTCGCTGGTGATGCTGCTGTGCTGGTGGCCGCTCTCACGTCATCCGGAGAGCGGCAAACAGGCGATTACAGGATAAACTGATGCAGCGCCGCGTCTTTGCGATCCAGATAGTGGATCGACTGGATGCGGCGGATGGTGCGTGATTTACCGCGCACCAGCAGGGTTTCGCTGGTAGCGATGTTGCCTTTACGTGTAATGCCTTTCAGCAGGTCACCGGTGGTGATACCGGTGGCGGCAAAAATCACATTATCGTTACGCGCCATCTCTTCCAGCTTCAGCACTTCTCCGGCTTTAATGCCCATTTCAGCACAACGTTGCAGCTCCTGCTCGCCCAAACGACGGTTCTCTTCACTGTCGCCTTTGACGTCGTGGCGCGCCAATAGGCGAGCCTGCATGTCGCCATCCATTGCACGGATCACTGCCGCTGACACCACACCTTCTGGCGCACCGCCGATACCGTAAAGTACATCCACTTCGCTGTCAGGCATGCAGGTCAAAATCGAGGCCGCAACATCACCATCCGGGAAGGCAAACACACGCACGCCGAGCTGCTGGAGCTGCGCGATCACCGCGTCATGGCGCGGCTTGGCCAGAATCGACACGGTCAGCTGACTGAGGGGTTTATCCAGAGCGATGGCGATGTTCTTCAGATTGGCGTCGAGCGGCAGGTTGAGATCGATTGCCCCGCGCGCGCCGGGCCCGACAATCAGTTTTTCCATGTACATATCAGGTGCGTGCAGGAAGCTGCCTTTATCGCCCACGGCTAATACTGCCAGTGCGTTGGCCTGACCCATCGCCGTCATGCGTGTGCCTTCGATAGGATCGACAGCGATATCCACCGCATCCCCACGGCCGGTACCGACTTTTTCACCGATATAGAGCATCGGCGCTTCGTCGATCTCGCCTTCGCCAATTACAATCTGACCGTCGATATCAATGGTATTGAGCATAATGCGCATAGCGTGGACGGCTGCACCGTCGGCCGCATTTTTATCGCCGCGTCCTAACCAGTGATAGCCCGCTAATGCAGCGGCTTCGGTCACACGGGAAAATTCAATCGCGAGTTCTCGTTTCATGGTTGCACCTGATAAAAAACAGGCAGGCAGTGTAACACGGAGGGGATAGCAGGGCGGGGAGAAAAACCCGCGGCAGGGTGCCGCGGGTCAGAGGTATTACTCAGCGTCTTCCCACGCTTGCGCACGCGCCACGGCTTTCTTCCAGCCTGCATAGCGCACGTTGCGTTCGGTAGTTTCGATGCTTGGGCGGAACTCACGCTCAACGACCGCTTTCGCACGTACTTCTTCCAGATCGCTCCAGAAGCCTACCGCCAGGCCAGCAAGATAAGCTGCACCCAGCGCGGTCACTTCACGCACTTCAGGACGCTCAACGCGCGTACCGAGAATGTCTGACTGGAACTGCATCAGGAAGTTGTTGGCGACCGCGCCGCCATCCACGCGCAGAGATTGCAGACGGGTGCCCGCATCGTTCTGCATCGCTTCCAGAACGTCACGTGTCTGATAAGCAATCGATTCCAGCGTTGCGCGAATGATGTGATTCGCGTTGGCACCACGGGTCAGACCGAAGATGGCGCCACGGGCATACGGATCCCAGTATGGTGCACCCAGACCGGTAAACGCAGGCACCATGTAGACGCCGTTGGTGTCCTTCACTTTCAGCGCGAAGTATTCAGAGTCAGTTGAATCGCTGATCAGCTTCATCTCATCACGCAGCCACTGAATGGACGCACCGCCGATGAACACCGCACCTTCCAGTGCGTAGTTCACTTCGCCACGCGGGCCGCAAGCAATGGTGGTCAGCAGGCCGTGCGTTGAAGTCACCGCTTCGGTGCCGGTGTTCATCAACATGAAGCAGCCGGTACCGTAGGTGTTTTTCGCCATACCCGGTTGTACGCACAGTTGGCCGTACAGGGCTGCCTGTTGGTCACCCGCGATACCCGCGATTGGAATACGCGTACCGCCTTTACCACCAATGTTGGTCTGGCCGTAGATTTCAGAAGAGCCTTTCACTTCCGGCAGCATTTCGCGCGGAATATCGAGGATCTCCAGCATACGCTGATCCCACTCCAGCTTGTGGATGTTGTACATCATGGTACGAGAGGCGTTGGTGTAGTCGGTGATGTGCACACGCCCCTGGGTCATTTTCCACACCAGCCAGGTATCAACGGTACCGAACAGCAGCTCGCCACGTTTTGCACGCTCGCGCGCACCTTCAACGTTGTCGAGGATCCACTTCACTTTGGTGCCTGAGAAGTAAGGGTTAATCACCAGACCAGTGGTGTGCTGGATGTACTCTTCCAGACCCTCTTTCTTCAGCTTGTTACAGTAGTCCGCTGTACGTGGATCCTGCCAGACGATGGCGTTATAGATCGGCTTACCAGTCTCTTTATCCCACACGATGGCGGTTTCACGCTGGTTGGTGATACCAATCGCGGCAATCTCATCAGAACGGATGTCGGCATGGGCCAGCACTTCGACCAGCGTGGAGCTTTGTGACGCCCAAATATCCATTGGGTCGTGTTCTACCCATCCTGCTTTCGGGTAGATTTGGGTAAATTCGCGCTGCGAGACGGCGACGATGTTCGCGTCATGATCAAGTACCACGGCACGCGAGCTGGTCGTGCCCTGATCGAGCGCGAGAATGTATTTTTTATCAGTCGTAGTCATTTTATTTTCCTGATGATTAACGATGAAACTTACGCTTTACGCTGCTCAGCGCGTGCGACCGGTTTTTCTGTTTTGCTGGCTTCCGCCACATTGACCGGCAGGTTACGGCCAATCAGTGAACGGTAACCGAAGGCTCCGAGGCAAGCACCCACCAGTGGGCCAAAAATCGGAACCAGGAAGTAAGGAATATCTTTGCCGCCGGTAAAGGCCACATCACCCCATCCTGCGATGAAGGCGAACAGTTTAGGACCGAAGTCACGCGCCGGGTTAAGTGCGAATCCGGTGAGCGGGCCCATTGAACCACCAATCACGGCAACCAACAGACCAATTAACAGCGGAGCCAGTGGACCACGTGGTACACCGTTGCCGTCATCGGTCAGCGCCATGATCACAGCCATCAGAACCGCCGTGATCACCATCTCAACCAGGAACGCCTGACCGACACTGATGTGTGGATTAGGGTAGGTTGAGAAGATACCGGCCAGATCGAGGCTCTGCACGCTGCCACGCACCATTTGATGGCTGGCTTCATAATCAAAGAACAAATTGTAGTAGAGACCATAAACCAGCGCCGCCGCACAGAAGGCACCGGCAACCTGCGCCAGGATGTAAGGCAGCACTTTGCGCCCTTCAAAGTTAGCAAACAGGCACAGCGCGACCGTTACCGCTGGATTTAAATGCGCGCCGGATACGCCCGCACTGAGATACACGGCCATGGAGACAGCAAGACCCCAGATAATACAGATTTCCCACTGACCGAATGCGGCACCAGCCAGTTTTAATGCAGCAACACAGCCTGCACCAAAAAAGATGATCAAACCGGTACCGAGAAACTCGGCGATGCATTGACCTTTTAGTGTGTTCGTTGTCTGACTCATAATGGCATTCCTGAAGCGAGGTTAAATTTTATCAGTTTTTGTTCTCAATCCATGAGTCACCCAGCTCTTATGTAGGGCTGATGTGAATTTATCGTTAACGAGCATAAACGAGAAATAGCGAAATCAAAATATGTGTACTCCGTCATAAAAATGCGCGTTTTCGCGTCTTTTACCTTTCTTTAAGGCCCATTAACCCTGCTTTACCTAAGTCCAATATCGTGACCGCGCGCAAAAATGCGCGATCGTGAGCGTTTTTTTAAGCATTAACTGAAAAGTGTTACAGACTGCCCGTGCAGGCCTTGTGTCGCTGGACTTGCGGGGTGTGGCTACATACAATCGGGACATCGTGGCTGGACGCACCATAACAAGGCAGTCCCAGCACCATCAACGCCTTGCAAGAGATTTAGGAGAGGTCATAAAGATGTCATTTGAAGTGTTCGAGAAACTGGAAGCGAAAGTACAGCAGGCGATTGATACCATCACCCTGCTGCAGATGGAAATTGAAGAGCTGAAAGATCAGAATAATACGCTGCGCAACGAAGCCAGCCAGGCTTCCGGCAACCAGGATGCACTGGTGCGTGAAAACCAGCATCTGAAAGAAGAACAGCACGTGTGGCAGGAGCGCCTGCGTGCACTGTTGGGAAAAATGGAAGAGGTTTAAGCGTCTATGCTTAAACCCATGACGGGTGCTGCGGCACCCGTTTTTGTTGTGGCTTACTCGATATCGAGAGCGTCTTCCGACAGAATGATGCCGGTGTTATCGGCATAAAGATGGTCGCCGGAGAAGAAGGTCACGCCGCCAAAGTTAACGCGTACGTCGCTTTCGCCAATCCCTTCGCCCGCCGCACCAACCGGAATCGCGGCAATCGCCTGAATACCAATTTCCAGCTCTTCCAGATCGTCAACCTGACGCACTGAGCCGTAAATCACCAGGCCTTCCCACTCGTTTTGCGCCGCCAGCCGTGCCAGTTGCGCATCAACCAACGCACGACGTACTGAGCCGCCGCCATCAATCACTAACACACGACCCCGGCCATTCTCTTCCAGCAGATCGTAAAGCAGGCCGTTGTCTTCGAAACATTTCACTGTGGTGATTTGCCCACCGAATGAGGTGCGTCCGCCAAAATTGGAAAAGAGCGGTTCAACCACGTTCACTTCTTCATGGTAGATGTCACAGAGTTCGGAAGTATCGTATTTCATGAGGGTATCGTCTGTTTGCCACAGGAGCGGTAAGTATATCGCTATCTGACGATTGTTGGCAAAATCATCACCCGCTAAAAAAAGCGCTGCATCAATATCCTGCGTAAAAAAATGCCCGGCACAGTGGCCGGGCAGCGGATAACGATGGAACCCTTACAGAATAAAGCGGCTGAGATCTTCGTCGGCCACCAATTCGTCCAGATGTTTGCCAACGTAGTCAGCATCAATAGTGATGGATTCGCCGTTGCGATCGCTGGCGTCATAGGAAATGTCTTCCATCAGACGTTCCAGCACGGTGTGCAGACGACGCGCGCCGATGTTCTCGGTGGTTTCGTTCACCTGCCATGCCGCTTCGGCAATGCGACGGATACCGTCTTCAGTGAAATCAACATTCACACCCTCTGTGCCCATCAGCGCTTTGTACTGTACGGTCACAGACGCGTTTGGCTCCGTCAGGATACGTTCAAAGTCATTCACGGTCAGCGCCTGCAGCTCCACACGGATCGGCAAACGACCCTGCAGTTCTGGAATCAGATCTGACGGACTGGCAACCTGGAAAGCGCCTGACGCGATAAACAGAATGTGATCGGTTTTCACCATGCCGTGCTTGGTGGACACGGTGCAGCCTTCCACCAGTGGCAGCAGGTCACGTTGTACACCTTCGCGTGATACATCCGGGCCGCCGGCATTCTGGCCGCCGCGCTTACAGATTTTGTCGATTTCATCGATGAACACGATACCGTGCTGCTCAACGGCTTCGATAGCGTCTTGCTTCAGCTCTTCCGGATTCACCAATTTTGCCGCTTCTTCTTCAATCAGCAGTTTCATGGCTTCTTTGATCTTCAGCTTGCGCGCTTTCTGCTTCTGTCCACCGAGGTTCTGGAACATCGACTGCAGCTGGCTGGTCATCTCTTCCATGCCCGGAGGCGCCATGATTTCAACACCGGCTGCTGATGCGGCCAGATCGATCTCAATCTCTTTGTCGTCCAGCTGGCCTTCACGCAGCTTCTTGCGGAATGACTGGCGGGCTGCAGAAGGTTCGGCAGTGTGCTCGGCCTGACCCCAGTTATTTTTCGCCGGTGGGATCAGGACATCAAGAATGCGCTCTTCTGCCATCTCTTCGGCGCGGTATTTGTTTTTCTCGATCGCCTGACTGCGCACCATTTTGATGGCGGAGTCGGTCAAATCGCGAATAATCGAGTCGACTTCTTTACCCACGTAACCCACTTCGGTGAATTTCGTGGCTTCGACTTTGATGAAAGGCGCGTTGGCGAGTTTTGCCAGACGGCGTGCAATTTCAGTTTTACCGACACCGGTCGGGCCAATCATCAGAATATTTTTTGGCGTCACTTCATGGCGCAGCTCTTCGTCGAGCTGCATGCGGCGCCAGCGGTTACGCAGTGCAATCGCCACGGCCTTCTTTGCGCCGTCCTGGCCGATGATAAAGCGGTTAAGCTCGCTGACAATCTCGCGGGGAGTCATCTCAGACATGATGTTTAGTCCTTAGCCTTAGACGGTAATTCTTCGAAGTTAATGTTGTGGTTGGTGTAAATGCAGATATCGCCAGCGATGTTCAGCGCCTTCTCAACGATATCGTGCGCACCAATGTCGGTGTTCTCCAGCAGGGCGCGTGCCGCTGCCTGGGCGTATGGACCACCCGAACCGATGGCAATCAGGTCATTTTCAGGCTGAATCACGTCACCATTACCGCTGATGATCAGTGAGGAGTTTTCATCAGCCACCGCCAGCAGCGCTTCAAGGCGGCGCAGCATGCGATCGGTACGCCAGTCTTTTGCCAGTTCGACCGCTGCTTTCACCAGATGGCCCTGGTGCATTTCCAGCTTGCGCTCGAACAGTTCAAACAGGGTGAAGGCATCTGCGGTGCCGCCAGCAAAACCGGCGATCACTTTGTCATTGTAGAGACGACGCACTTTCTTCACGTTGCCTTTCATCACGGTATTGCCGAGCGTAGCCTGGCCATCACCGCCAATCACGACTCGGCCGTTGCGTCGTACACTTACTATTGTTGTCACGGGCAGACCCCTTGTTGCAGTGGATAAGGAACTTCGCGCATAGAGCACGGAGTATCATGCAACCAGATATGGGGTAGGTTTGAAGGGTTTCAACCCCGAGATTTGTCTTACTTGAAAGGGCAGGTGCGCTCACCCCCTGTGACTTACAGATGTAAGCTCAGAGGGGGGAGCACTTATCGCTTAGGGTAAAGCGAGCGGAATGCAGCTGCTGTGTCCGGAGCTGTGTAAGCGTTTGACGGTGCTGTCAGCACTGCTGCGATCTTTAAATGGACCGATAACCACGCGATTCCAGCCTCCGCCGGTGGTGATACGGCTCTCGAAACCTTCAAAGGCCAGACCTGCGCGCACAGATTCCGCCTGGTCAGTGCCTTTAAATGAGCCACACTGCACCATCCAGCGCTGCGAAGCGGCTTTCTCTTCCGGTTTTGCTTTTGCCGTTTCCTGCGGTTTCGGCTGTTGCACCGGTTCACGCGTTATCGGCGCTGGCTGTTGTTGTTGACGCGTCGCCTGCTGTTGCTGCAACTGCTGCTGGCGTTGTTGCTGCTGTAACTGTTGCTGCTGGCGCTGCATCTGTTGCTGTTGTTGCTGCACCTGCTGTTGGCGTTGCAGAGTTTGCTGACGCTGTGCCGGAGTTTGTTCGTTCCACGGCACTTCGTTGAGCTGCGTCGGTTGTTGGCGCATATCAGCCTGCATCTGCTCCAGCAATTGGCGCTGCTCATCCGTCAGCTGGGTCTGTGATTGCACACCACCACCAGCAGACGGTTCCGTCGGCGTAGGCACGGTGATTTGGCGATTTTCTAGCTCTTTGATGTATTTCCAGCGCTCTTCTGGCTTAGGTGGAAGGCCGTTGCCGTTGGCTTTATGATTCGGAATGACCTCAGTCTCTTCTTTTTTATGATGAGAGATGAACCATAAACCACCGGCAAAGGTGACCAGCACGGCCACGGCCAGTACGATCATCAACTTTGACGTGCCGGAGCCGCCTTTGCTTTTCTTACTGCGGCCTGCAGCGGGTTTTTTGCGACGCGTCCCTGTTGAACGCCCGCGGCCTACATAATCTCTCTGTGCCACTTTCGTTCTGATACCCTTCAAAAAAATGCCAATGGGCGAAACCCTAAATTAAGACGGGTGTAAATGTTCTGTTAATTGCCCGGCAACGAATGCGTCATGTTACTCAAGGGCTGGAACTTTGACCAGCAGAGTCTGCCTTCAGAATCCGCTGAAAATGCACTGAAGCCTAGACTATTTTTCCCGTTTTGTGGCGGGTGCGGTGCTTCCGCGCACGCGTAATTCCGCGTCGAGTAAACGTGAGCCGTTGTTAACGCGTTTGCCCTGCAGTTCATCCAGCAACAGCAGCATCGCCTCGCGGCCAATGGCAAATCGCGGCTGTGCCACGGTGGTGAGTGGGGGATCGTAATACTGCGCCAGTTCGATATCGTCAAATCCCACTACGGAAAGATCCTGCGGAATGCGCATGCCCAGCTTTCGTGCCTGATTCATCGCACCCAATGCCATCAAGTCGCTGTGGCAGAAAATGGCTTTCGGCGGTTGCGGTAAGCTCATCAGCTGTTTCAACGCACTGGCACCGGCTTCGAAGGTGAAATCACCGTGCACAATCATCGTGGGATCGATAGCGATACTGCTGCGGCGCAGAGCCTGGATGTAGCCTTGTAAACGATACTGACTGAGCGGGATATGTTCCGGCCCGGTAATGCAGGCAATCTGGCGATGACCGAGTTGCAGCAGATGATTGACGGCTTCAAATGCCGCCGTCAGGTTATCAATGTGCACGGTAGGCAGAGCCATTTCCGGGGCGAATTCGTTGCCCATTACCATCGGCGGCAGGTTACGCTGATCTTCAATTCCTGCATCGAACGGCAGTTGTGAACCCAGCAGCACCATGCCGTCGATTTGGCGCGTCAACATCAGGTTGAGGAAGGTTTTTTCCTGCTGATCCTGATGTGCGCAGTCGCCAATCAGAACCAGATAGCCCTCCTGCGCCGCCGTGACTTCAACGCCTCGGATGATTTCACTAAAGAACGGATCGCAGATGTCCGGCACTATCACCAATATGGTTTGCGTTTCGCCGCGTTTAGCATTGCGCGCCAGCCCGTGTGGCGCATAGCCAACATCAATCACCGCTTGTTCTACTTTCTGCCGGGTGGCAGCCGAGACTTTTTCCGGGTTCATCAGCGCGCGAGAAACCGTGGCGGTAGACACGCCGGCTTTCTCGGCCACATCTTTCATGGTGGCAGCAGATGAAGGTTGCTTCTGGTCCAACGTATAACTCCTGACGCGGTACAGCGCATTGATTTTCAGACATTGCCGGGCTTCAACCGGGATGGGCACTATTGATAACCCAACGCCGGGTGAGGTTGTTACTTAATTTGCATAAAAATTGTGACTTGTGCGACTTTTTTCGATCTGGCTCGCAGATGTTATGCGGCCTAACTCTCGGTGGGATCGATATCCAGTGTCCATTTGGTTTTGCGCGCGGCGGGCAGGGTGGAGATCAGCGGTAGCGAACTGCTCAGCAGCTGTTGCAGGCGTTTACGCGAAGGATGCTGTAGCAACAGTTGCCAGCGCCAGCGTCCACTGCGTTTCGGTGCCAGTGCCGGAACCGGCCCCATCAACCACATGGCCTCATCTTTCAGCGGGCTGGCTTCGAGTAAATTGCGCAGCTGCGTGAGGAATTCAGCGGCCTGCGCATTGTCCATGTCCTCCGCGCGGAACAGCGCGTGGCTGGTCCACGGCGGCAGCTGCACCGATTGGCGCTCCAGCAAGGTTTCCTCGGCAAAGGCGAAATAGCCACGATGCAGCAGCGTCTGCAACAGCGGATGCTCGGGATGGTGCGTCTGCAGCAGTACTTCACCTTGTTTACCGGCGCGCCCGGCGCGCCCGGCCACCTGGGTATAGAGTTGAGCAAAGCGTTCGGCGGCGCGGAAATCGGCGGAGAATAAGGCGCCATCGACATCCAGCAGCGAAACCAACGTCACATCGGGGAAATGGTGCCCTTTTGCCAGCATCTGTGTGCCAACCAGAATGCGGGCGCCGCCGCGATGCACATCCGCCAGATGCTGCTCCAGTGCACCTTTGCGGCTGGTGGTATCGCGATCAATGCGCGACACCGGTACGCCGGGAAAGAGTGTGCTGAGCTGCTGTTCAAGCTGCTCTGTACCGACGCCGACCGGCATCAGGTGTGTGGAACCGCACCCCGGACATTGATTGGGCAGCGGGCGCTGGCTGTCGCAGTGGTGGCAGCGCAGCTGGCGATGATGTTGATGCAGCGTGTAATAGCTGTCGCAACGCTGACACTCGGCCAGCCAGCCACAGTCGTGGCACATTAATGCTGGCGAGAATCCGCGACGGTTCAGGAACAGCAATATCTGATTATCGGCCTGCAGGTGCTGGCGCATTTTACCCAGCAATGCGGGCGCAAGTCCGCCTTTAAGCTGCTGGCCTTTAAGGTCGATAAGTTGCTGAAGCGCCGGTTTGGCGTTACCCGCGCGTTTGGTGAGATTGAGCTGTCGATACTTGCCAACGCGAACATTATGCAGGGTTTCCAGCGCAGGCGTCGCTGAACCCATGACAATGGGAATATCTTCTTCGTGGGCGCGAAACACCGCCAAATCGCGCGCCTGATAGCGCCAGCCTTCCTGCTGCTTGTACGAACTGTCGTGTTCTTCATCAATAATGATTACCCCCGGACGCGCCAGCGGTGTGAACAGCGCGGAACGCGTGCCGATGATAATCGCGGTTTCGCCACGGCGCGCTCTCAGCCACACCGCAAGACGTTCGCTGTCGTTGAGTGCCGAGTGCAGCACATCAATCGGCGCATCGAAGCGTTCACGGAAGCGGGCAATGGTTTGCGGTGTCAGACCGATTTCCGGCACCAGCACCAGCGCCTGTTTGCCGCGCGCCAGCACATTCTCTAACACGCTGAGATAGACTTCGGTCTTGCCCGAACCGGTTATCCCCGCCAGCAACCACGCTGCATAATGGTCATCTTCACTGCGCATCGCGCCGACGGCCATCGCCTGATCGGTATTAAGACGCAGGCGATCGCCTTTCACGGCAAAGGTGGTGCGCCAGTCGTGCATCTGCGGCGCATGTTCGCGCAGATCACACAGACCTTTTGCTCGCAGTGATTGCAGTGCCGCGTCAGTCAGGTCCTGTTCGCTGACCTGATGGCGATAGAGGGGCTGCTGGCGCAGTGCTGCCAAAGCTTGCTGCTGCTTCGGCGCACGCTTGAGGCTCTCCATGGCCACTTCACGTCCGGCATCGTTGACCACCCATTGCCAGAGTGGCGCTTCCTGAGCCGGTTTGCCCTGGCGCAGCAGCACGGGTAGAGCATGGTTGAGCACCTCGCCGAGCGGCGAATGGTAATAGCTGGCGGCCCAATTAAGGATGCGCCACAGCGCTGGAGAGAACAGGCTCTGATCGTCCAGCACGTTTTCCAGCGGTTTGAGCTGAGTCAAAGGCAGATCGCTGGTTTCCTTTACAGCCACCACAATGCCGATCATTTTACGATTGCCAAACGGCACGCTGACGCGGGCGCCCACCACCGGCTGCGGCGCATCGGCGGGCAGAAGGTAGTCAAACAGGCGAGGCAGCGGAACGGGCAGGGCAACCTGAACAACGGGCATGTCGATCTCTATCCGATTCTGTAATAAGGAGAAGTAGTGTACACGCTGATGCAACCCTCGTCATACTTCACGCCACAGCCACAGCCACAGCCACAGCCACAGCCCACACCGCATAGCCACATTGGCTGCGCTCGCTCTTTCCATCAGATTGACTGGGATGAGGGCGTTTACCGCCTCCCAATGGCTCGAGTGACTCAGAGAATAAACGGCTGCTATTTGCCTGGTGCGGTCAATTTCTGTATACTATGCCGCCTTTGATGAGATGACTTGTCAAAGATACACTTAATTGTTCAACCGCGTGTGGTGCTGTGCAGGTTCGCCTGGCACGGAGAGCGACACGGCCTTTTATGAGGTTCTCCCATGAAACAAGGTATTCACCCGAAATACGAAGCTGTGACCATCACCTGCTCTTGCGGCAACGTGATCAACACCCGTTCAACCATGACTGGTACCCTGAACCTGGACGTGTGCGGCAAATGCCACCCGTTCTACACTGGTAAGCAGCGTGTTGTTGATTCTGGTGGTCGTGTTGATCGCTTCAACAAGCGTTTCAGCATCCCAGGCAGCAAGAAATAAGATTATTTGCCATCGAATCTTCGGATTCGGCAGCAAGAAAAAACCCAGCCTTGGCTGGGTTTTTTTGTTTCTGGACTCAGTATTCCCAGGTGTCGGGATCGATGCCCATCTCACGCATAATCTGCTTAGCTTCTTCCGGAATCTCATCGCTGCGTTCTTTGCGCAAATCGACATCATTTGGCAGCGGCTGCCCGGTGAAAGCATGCAAAAAGGCTTCGCACAGCAATTCGCTATTGGTGGCATGACGCAGGTTGTTCACCTGACGGCGTGTGCGTTCATCCGTTAAAATTTTCAGCACTTTCAGCGGGATAGAAACTGTAATCTTCTTAACCTGCTCGCTCTTCTTGCCGTGTTCAGCGTAAGGGCTGATATATTCGCCGTTCCATTCAGCCATGGGTTACCTTAATCAATAAAAGTGGAATATGGGGAAATCCGTTGATTATGCCCGATTTTTCGATGCCTGACCGCTTAAACTGCCGGTTTTATGCTTACGCATCGCTTTTCACAGGAAAGCGCGCTGAACACCAGGCGATGACGCGTAATTTTAGCGGGTATTGATGATTTGCTCAATCTATACGCAAAGACATTTAGATGTCCAGATGTATTGACGTCTATGCGCTGAATGTTATCCTGTTGCCACTTCTTATTACACTTCAGGAACAGTAAGCACCATGACGCGTAAACAGGCAACCATCGCAGTACGCAGCGGTTTGAATGATGACGAGCAATATGGCTGCGTTGTCCCACCGATTCACCTCTCCAGTACCTACAACTTCCTCGACTTTAATGAACCGCGTGCACATGACTACTCACGTCGCGGTAACCCCACGCGTGATGTGGTACAGCGCGCGCTGGCAGAACTGGAAGGCGGTGCGGGCGCGGTATTAACCAATACCGGGATGTCAGCGATTCATCTGGTGACCACCGTGTTCCTGAAGCCGGGCGATCTGCTGGTTGCCCCACATGACTGCTACGGCGGCAGCTATCGCCTGTTCGACAGCCTGAGCAAACGCGGTGCTTATCGCGTGAAATTTGTCGATCAGGGTGACAAAGCCGCTCTGGCAGCCGCGCTGGCCGAGAAACCCAAACTCGTGTTGGTGGAGAGCCCAAGCAATCCGCTGCTGCGCGTGGTAGATATCGCGGGCATTTGCCAGGCGGCGCGTGCAGCGGGTGCGATCAGCGTAGTGGATAACACCTTCCTGAGTCCGGCATTGCAAAATCCGCTGGCACTGGGAGCCGATCTGGTGATCCACTCTTGCACCAAATACCTGAATGGTCACTCGGATGTGGTGGCCGGAGCGGTGATTTCTAAAGATCCGGCGATGGCCACGGATCTTGCCTGGTGGGCGAATAATATTGGTGTAACCGGCGCAGCGTTTGATAGCTACCTGCTGCTGCGCGGTCTGCGCACGCTGGCGCCGCGTATGGCAGCAGCACAGCGTAATGCGCTGGCGATTGTTGATTACCTGAAGCAACAACCGCTGGTGAAAAAACTGTATCATCCGTCTCTGCCGGAAAATGCCGGACATGAGTACGCGGTGCGTCAACAACGTGGCTTTGGTGCGATGCTCAGCTTTGAACTCGACGCTGATGAAGCACGTCTGCGCCGCTTCCTGAAAGCGCTGCAGTTGTTCACGCTGGCGGAATCGCTGGGTGGCGTGGAGAGCCTGATTTCGCACACCGCGACCATGACGCATGCCGGCATGTCTGCGGAAGCGCGCGCGGCAGCGGGTATTTCAGAAACGCTGCTGCGTATTTCTGTCGGAATTGAAGATCACGAAGATTTAATCGCCGATCTGGATAATGCATTCCGGATCGCAGCCGAGGAGTAAGCATGACAAGTTCAGCAGGCGCGGGAACGCCGAACAAGCAGTTGCATAAATTTGGTGGCAGTAGCCTGGCGGATGCACGTTGTTATCAGCGTGTCGCCAGCATCATGGCGGATTACAGCCAGCCAGGCGATTTAATGGTGGTCTCTGCCGCAGGCAGCACCACCAACCAGCTGATTAGCTGGCTTAAACTGAGCCAGAGCGATCGCTTATCTGCCCATCAGGTGCAACAAGCTTTACGCCGTTTTCACAGCGAACTGATCGCTGCGCTGTTGCCTGCTGAATTTGCTGAAACGCTGACCGCTGCCTTTATTCGCGATTTGGAACGTCTGGCGGCCCTGCTTGACGGCGCTATCACCGATGCGGTGTATGCCGAAGTGGTGGGGCACGGTGAAATCTGGTCGGCACGCCTGATGGCGGCGGTGCTGAGCCAGCGTGATATCGAGTCTGCATGGCTGGACGCGCGTGACTTCCTGCGTGCCGAACGTGCTGCGCAGCCACAGGTGGATGAAGGCAAGTCCTGGCCATTGCTACAGGCGCTGCTGGCTCAGCATCCTCATAAGCGTTTGGTGGTAACCGGCTTTATCAGCCGTAGCGATGCCGGTGAAACGGTGTTGCTGGGGCGCAATGGTTCGGACTACTCAGCCACCCAGATCGGTGCGCTGGCAGGCGTAAACCGGGTCACCATCTGGAGCGATGTGGCCGGTGTCTATAGCGCCGATCCGCGTAAAGTGTCCGACGCCTGTTTGCTGCCGTTACTGCGCTTGGATGAGGCCAGCGAGCTGGCGCGTCTGGCCGCACCGGTATTGCATACCCGTACGCTGCAGCCCGTGTCGAATAGCGATATCGATCTGCAGTTGCGTTGCAGCTATCAACCTGAGCAGGGCTCAACGCGCATTGAGCGCGTACTGGCTTCCGGTACCGGCGCGCGTATTGTCACCAGCCACGACGATGTGTGCCTGGTCGAGATTCACATCCCAGAAAACCACGATTTCAAAACGCAGCAGAAAGAGATTGATCTGCTGCTGAAGCGTGCGCAACTGCGTCCGTTAGCAATGGGCGTCCATCCTGACCGCCGTCTACTGCAACTTTGCTATACCTCCGAAGTGGTGAACAGCGCATTCAATTTGTTGCAGGACGCTGCGCTGCCGGGTCATCTGCAACTGCGCGATGGCTTAGCGTTGGTGGCGTTGGTCGGCGCAGGCGTGACGCGTAATCCGCTGCACAGCCATCGTTTCTGGCAGCAAATCAAAGACCAGCCGGTTGAGTTTGTCTGGCAGTCAGAAGATCACATCAGTATTGTTGCCGTATTGCGCGTGGGACCGACACAGCACCTGATTCAGGGGTTGCACCAGTCATTGTTCCGCGCGGAAAAACGCATCGGTCTGATGCTGTTTGGCAAAGGTAACATCGGCTCCCGCTGGCTGGAACTGTTTGCGCGTGAGCAGGAGAGCTTATCTGCACGTACCGGTTTCGAATACGTGCTGGCGGGCGTGGCAGATAGCCGCCGCAGCCTGCTGAGTTATGACGGCCTGGAAGCTAGCCGTGCGCTCGCCTTCTTTGATGACGAAGCCGAAGAGCGTGATGAAGAGTCGCTGTTCCTGTGGATGCGCGCTCATCCGTTCGATGATTTAGTGGTTCTGGACGTCACCGCCAGCGCGCCACTGGCACAGCAGTATCTTGATTTTGCCAGCCACGGTTTCCATGTCATTAGCGCGAACAAAGTCGCAGGCGCATCCAGCAGCCAGAGTTGGCGGCAGATTCGTGATGCGTTCGCCAAAACCGGTCGTCACTGGCTGTATAACGCCACGGTAGGCGCAGGATTGCCGGTGAACCATACGGTGCGCGATCTGCGCGAAAGCGGCGACAGCATTCTGGCCATCAGTGGTATTTTCTCCGGCACGCTGTCCTGGCTGTTCCTGCAATTTGATGGCACCGTGCCGTTCAGTGAGCTGGTGGATCAGGCCTGGCAGCAAGGTCTCACCGAACCCGATCCGCGCGTGGATCTGTCGGGGCAGGATGTGATGCGCAAGCTGGTAATCCTGGCGCGTGAAGCCGGTTATGACATCGAGCCGGATCAGGTACGTGTTGAATCGCTGGTGCCGTCGGATTGCGAAGAAGAATCGATTGACCACTTCTTCGAGAATGCCGACGAGTTGAATGACCAAATGCTGCAACGCTTTGAAGCGGCACAGGAGATGGGCCTGGTGCTGCGCTATGTGGCACGTTTCGATGCCAACGGTAAGGCCCGTGTGGGGGTGGAAGCGGTGCGTCCGGAACATCCGCTGGCTTCACTGCTGCCGTGCGATAACGTGTTTGCTATCGAAAGCCGCTGGTATCGTGACAATCCACTGGTGATCCGCGGGCCAGGCGCCGGCCGTGATGTGACAGCCGGTGCGTTACAATCGGATATCAATCGCCTCGCACAGCTACTGTAACCTGCCTTGCAACGCAGACGGTGCCCGCCGTCTGCGCTTTTCACTCTCTCCGCGAACATGAAACTCTTTCAACTTGATTGAATATTTGTCACGCCTGTACATTAATTTTAAGTTGACGCTAACGCGCTAATGGTTCATTTTGTGCATCTGGACGTCTAAACGTATAGATGTTCGCAGGCCGCAAGTTAATCGATATGTGACGACGAGGTAATCTGGATGAGTTTCTTTCACGCCAATCAGCGCGAAGCGTTGAACCAAAGCCTGGCTGAGCTGAACGGGCAAATTAACGTCTCTTTTGAATTTTTCCCGCCTCGTACCAGTGAAATGGAAGAAACCTTGTGGAGTTCGATTGATCGACTGAGCATCCTGAAACCGAAATTCCTCTCCGTAACCTACGGTGCGAACTCTGGCGAGCGCGACCGTACGCACAGCATCATTAAAGGCATTAAAGAGCGCACCGGCCTGGAAGCGGCTCCGCACTTGACCTGCATCGATGCCACGCGTGATGAGCTGCGCACCATCGCGCGTGATTACTGGGATAACGGTATCCGTCACATTGTGGCGCTGCGCGGTGATTTACCGCCGGGCGGCGGCAAGCCTGAGATGTACGGCGCTGATTTGGTCGAATTGCTTAAAGAAGTGGGCGATTTTGATATCTCTGTAGCCGCTTACCCGGAAGTGCATCCTGAAGCGAAAAGTGCGCAAGCGGATTTGATCAACCTGAAGCGTAAGGTTGATGCTGGTGCCAACCGCGCTATTACGCAGTTCTTCTTTGATGTCGAAAGCTATCTGCGCTTCCGCGATCGCTGTGTCGCGGCAGGCATTGATGTCGAAATCGTGCCGGGCATTTTGCCAGTATCGAACTTTAAGCAGTTACAGCGTTTCGCCACCATGACCAACGTGCGCGTGCCGGGCTGGATGAACGCGATGTTTGCCGGATTGGATGACGATCCAGAAACGCGCAAAATGGTCGGCGCTAACATCGCCATGGACATGGTGAAAATTCTGTCGCGTGAAGGGGTGAAGGATTTCCACTTCTACACGCTTAACCGCGCAGAGCTAAGCTACGCTATCTGTCATACGCTGGGTGTGCGTCCAACCTTAACGGCCTGATTTTCTTAAATTGAATTATGAAGGGGCCAATGCGCCCTCTTTTTTATTTGCACCATGTTACCCAGCGGGAAGAGGCGGCAAATGGAGTAAAGCGTTGGGCGCCATGGATGGCGCACGCCGAGCGATCAGGGACGAGACAGCGACTTTACGTAATTGCCGCCTCTTCCCGCGACGCGCACCGCCCAAAAAAAAGGGCCAGATTGGCCCCCTTCATGATTAGCGCATACCGCAACTAGCCCGTATTACGCATACCCGCTGCCACACCGGCAATCGTCACCATCAGCGCTTGTTCAACACGCGCATCTGGCTCATCACCACGCTCTTCCTGCGCACGTGCACGATGCAGCAGT
The DNA here is from genome assembly GCF_000963995.1 of Pantoea sp. SM3. Taxonomy (NCBI): domain Bacteria; kingdom Pseudomonadati; phylum Pseudomonadota; class Gammaproteobacteria; order Enterobacterales; family Erwiniaceae; genus Pantoea; species Pantoea sp. SM3. The sequence continues at coordinate 16,781 of NZ_JZRD01000022.1, read as the reverse complement.
TCAGCCTGCAATACGTTGAGCGGATCGGTGTAAACGTTACGCAGCGCGATAGATTCGGCGATCCACGGCTGGTCAGCCATCAGGTGCGCATCGTTGGCGATGGTCAGCACGGCTTTAATATCCGCAGCCAGCTGATCGCGCAACTGCAGACCCAGAGGCCACAGTGATTTATCCACCAGACGCTGATCGTAGTATTCCGCCAGCCACAGATCGGCTTTCGAGAACACCATCTCCAGCATGCCAAGACGGGTGGCGAAGAACGGCCACTGGCTACACATCGCTTCCAGCTGATCCTGATGGCCTTCATCCATCGCCTTTTGCAGTGCCGCACCAGCACCCAGCCAGGCTGGCAGCATCAAACGGTTCTGCGTCCAGGCGAAGATCCACGGAATCGCACGCAGTGATTCCACGCCGCCGGTAGGACGACGCTTCGCCGGACGTGAACCGAGTGGCAGTTTACCCAGCTCTTGCTCTGGTGTGGCCGAGCGGAAGTACGGTACGAAGTCCGGGTTTTCACGCACATAGCCGCGATACATGGCGCAGGAATGGGCTGACAAACCGTTCATGATCTCTTTCCACTCGCGCTTAGGCTCTGGCGGTGGCATCAGGTTGGCTTCCAGAATCGCACCGGTATACAGCGACAGGCTAGCGATAGTGACTTCTGGCAAACCATATTTGAAGCGAATCATCTCGCCCTGTTCGGTCACGCGCAGGCCGCCTTTGAGGCTGCCCGGCGGTTGCGACAGCAGTGCTGCGTGCGCAGGTGCGCCGCCACGACCGATTGAACCGCCACGTCCATGGAACAGCGTCAGGGTGATGCCGGCTTTATCACAGGTCTTGATCAGCGCATCCTGTGCTTCGTACTGTGCCCAACTGGCGGCCATCACGCCGGCATCTTTCGCCGAGTCGGAATAACCAATCATCACCATCTGTTTGCCGTTGATGAAGCCACGATACCAATCGATATTCAGCAGTTGCGTCATCACGTCATTGGCGTTGTTCAAATCGTCGAGGGTTTCGAACAGTGGCGCTACTGGCATCGCGTAAGGAATGCCGGCTTCTTTCAGCAGCAAATGCACCGCCAGCACGTCCGACGGCGTTTTCGCCATCGAAATCACGTAAGAGGCGATAGAGCCTTGTGGCGCTTCTGCCACCACTTTACAGGTATCCAGCACTTCGCGCGTGTTGTCGCCCGGCTCCCATTGATGCGGCAGCAGCGGACGTTTGGAGTTCAGTTCACGGATCAGGAACGCCTGCTTGTCGGCTTCTGACCAGCTTTCGTAGTCACCCAGCCCCAGATAGCGCGTCACTTCCGCAATCGCTTCGGTGTGGCGGGTGCTCTCCTGACGGATATCAATACGCACCAGCGGCACGCCAAAGCACTTCACGCGACGCAGCGTATCCAGCAACTGACCATTCGCAATGATGCCCATGCCGCACTGTTGCAGAGATTGATAGATAGCGAACAGCGGTTGCCACAGTTGATCGTTTGATACCAGTAGATCGGCAGGGCGCGGCAGGCGCTCGCCTTTCAAACGACGGCCTAAATAAGCTTGCGTGGTCATCAGTTGGCCACGGATGCGCTTCAGAATCATGCGGTACGGTTCCAGCGCTTCCGGATCGCCGCACAGCTCGCGCACTTCATCGCTGCATTCGGACATCGACAGTTCAGAAATCAGCACGCCCACGTCGCGCAGGAACAGATCGGCGGCTTTCCAGCGGCTCAGCTGCATCGCATGGCGTGTGATAGGCGCGGTGACGTTCGGGTTACCGTCGCGATCGCCGCCCATCCACGAGGTGAATTTAATCGGCACGAAATCGACGGGCAACTTAATACCAAAGGTCTCTTCAACTTGCTCGTTCAGCTCGCGCAGGAATGCCGGTACGCCTTGCCACAGGCTATTTTCGACCACGGCAAAGCCCCATTTGGCTTCATCAATCGGGGTTGGGCGGTACTTACGGATTTCATCGGTATGCCAGGCTTGTGCGACCAATTGACGCAGGCGACGCATGACTTGCGTGCGCTCGTAATCGGAGAGATCGCTGTGGTCGAGTTGCTGCAGGCAGCTATTCACTTCACCCAGCATGTGGATCAGCGTACGGCGGGTGATCTCCGTTGGGTGAGCGGTCAGCACCAGCTCCAGTGACAGTTCTTCAATCGCCTGGCGAATCGAACTTTCGCTGATGTCGTTTTGCTGCTTCAGACGCTCAAAGGTCTTCTTCAGGATTTCAGGATTGTTCGCGCCATCGCCGCTGCGGGAAATGGTCTGATACTGCTCTGCCACGTTGGTCAGGTTGAGGAACTGGCTAAACGCACGCGCGACGGGCAGCAGCTCGTCGTTAGAGAGATTTTGCAGCGTGTTCAGCAGTTCCTTACGATCGGTGTCATTGCCTGCGCGGGAGGACTTAGAGAGTTTGCGGATAGTTTCCACCCGATCGAGGATGTTCTCTCCCAGTGCATCCTTTATCGTATCCCCGAGCAGTTTGCCGAGCATACTGACATTACTTCGCATTGCGGAATATTGTTCGTTCATTTGACCCTGACACCCTTATCGTCTTGAAAGTACCCTTACACCCAACGGGCATAACATCGTCTTTTATCTAGCCACGGTTCTTCCTGTTCGTCAATTGACTTAAATTGACGATAATTCGCTGCTAACTACCGGAAATTCATAGAATTAACTTGAGGGGAAGCGAGATAAGTTATTCTTATTATCAAATCCCGAACAATGACCGGGCAATTTACTGTTTTAACAGTGAATTGCCCCATCTATTGTTAATCAGTGACAAAAATGCTGAACAACCTGCGTGATAAGCGCATGAGTTGGCTTAATAAATGCGGTATCGATAAATTCATCTGGCTGGTGGGCCTGATTGATCGATCCCGGGCCTAAAACCAGCGTTGGACACAATTGCTGGATAAATGGCGCTTCGGTGCAATAGTTCACCACTTCAGTCGGCACACCCAGCAGTTTCTCCACCACTTTTACCAGCTCATGATCGGCGGGGCATTCGTAGCCAGGAATCGGCGGATGCAGTTCACCTACCGTCAAACGCCCCGGCCAGCGTTCGCTCACTGGCGCCAATGCTTCATTCAGCAAGCCATCCAAATCGCTCAGAGTTAAGCCCGGCAGCGGGCGAATATCCATGTGCAATTCGCAGCAGGCGCAGATACGGTTTGCAGCATCGCCACCGTGAATGTGACCAAAGTTCATGGTCGGATAAGGAATCGCAAATCCATCGTGGTTATAGCGATTTTTCAGGGTATTGCGCAGTTGCATCAGCTGGGTAATGGATTCGTGCATCAGCTCAATGGCGTTCACACCGCGTGAAGGATCGCTGGAGTGGCCTGACTGACCCTGAATACGAATCACGTTTGACAGATGGCCTTTGTGCGCGCGCACGGGCTTCAGTGAGGTCGGCTCACCAATGATGGCGCAATCCGGACGCAGCTGAGTGGATTCGGAAAAGTACTTTGCACCGGCCATGGTGGTTTCTTCATCGGCGGTGGCGAGGATGTACAGTGGCTTGCTCAGTTTGGTCACGTCAACGTCACGCAGGGCATCCAGAATAAAAGCAAAGAAACCTTTCATATCTGCGGTACCCAAACCGTACAGCTTGTTGTCGTGCTCGGTTAGGGTGAAAGGATCGCGCGTCCAGCGGCCATCATCATACGGAACGGTGTCCGTATGACCGGCCAGCAGCAGGCCACCCGCACCCAAGCCGCTGCGTGCCAGCATGTTGAATTTATGACGCGTCCCCGGGACTGGCTGGACTTCAACACTGAAGCCTAAATCGCGGAACCAGCCCGCCAGCAAATTGATTAAAGTTTCATTGCTCTGATCCAGCGCGCTGTCGGTGGCGCTGATCGATGGTGTGGCAATCAGCTGGCGGTAGAGTTCGATAAAAGGTGGTAATTTTGTCTTCACTGTTGACGGTCCTTGGGTTAGGATGTATCAATATTCATGCATTAATAGTGAATAAAAATACAATAACGTCGCTTGCAAGTGAAGAGTAAAATCATCTGCAAACGGCATCGTGGGCAACGGGGCAAAGCCGCGACCCGGAATGAGTGACTGTAAAAAGGGTTACAGCCTGATGTTGAATACGCTGATCGTTGGTGCCAGTGGTTATGCTGGCGTAGAGCTTGCCACTTACCTGAATCGCCATCCGCATATGAACATAACCGCTTTGGCGGTTTCAGCGCAAAGCCCGGACGCCGGAAAATTACTCTCCGATCTGCATCCGCAGCTGAAAGGCATTGTCGATTTGCCGCTGCAGCCGCTGAGTGAGGCTTCCGAGTGGGCAGACAAAGTCGATGTGGTATTCCTCGCGACCGCGCATGAAGTCAGCCACGATCTGGCACCCGAATTCCTCAAAGCAGGCTGTGTGGTGTTCGACCTTTCCGGTGCGTTCCGTGTCAACGATGATGCTTTCTATACTCAATATTATGGTTTCAGCCATCAGCATCAGGATTGGCTGGATAAAGCCGTATACGGCCTGGCCGAATGGCAGCATGAAAAAATCAAAGATGCGCAGCTGGTGGCGGTACCCGGTTGTTATCCCACGGCGGCGCAGCTGTCGTTAAAACCACTGGTCGAAGCGGGACTGCTTAACGATGCACAATGGCCGGTGATCAATGCTACCAGTGGTGTGAGCGGGGCGGGGCGTAAAGCCAACGTCGGCACCAGCTTCTGCGAAGTGAGCCTGCAGCCGTATGGCTTGTTCAACCATCGTCATCATCCTGAAATCGTGGCACACCTCGGTACGCCCGTGATCTTCACCCCGCATCTGGGCAGCTTCCCGCGCGGAATTCTTTCGACCACCACCTGCCGCCTGAAAGCAGGCGTGACGCAGCAGGATGTGGCGGATGCCTTCCACAAGGCGTATCACGACAAACCCTTGGTTCGCGTGTATGAAAAAGGTGTGCCGGCGCTGAAAGCAGTTGTCGGTTTACCGTTCTGCGATATCGGTTTTGCCATGCAAGGCGAACATCTGATTGTGGTGGCTGCTGAAGATAACCTGTTGAAAGGCGCCTCTTCGCAGGCGGTTCAATGCTTAAACATTCGTTTCGGCTTCCCCGAAACGCTGTCACTGATTTAACGGACGGAAACTGCCATGAATCCATTAATCATTAAACTGGGCGGCGTGCTGCTGGATAGCGAAGAAGCGCTGGCCCGCTTGTTTGATGCGCTGCTGGCCTACCGCAATGAACATCAGCGTCCGCTGATCATTGTGCACGGCGGCGGCTGCCTGGTTGACGAGCTGATGAAGAAGCTCGCTCTGCCAGTGAAAAAGAAGAACGGTTTGCGCGTGACGCCAGCCGATCAGATTGACATTATTACTGGTGCCCTGGCGGGTACAGCGAACAAGACCTTGCTGGCCTGGGCGAAGAAGTATGGCATTGGTGCCGTTGGCTTATGCCTCGGTGATGCGGGGCTGGTGAACGTGGCGCAGTTCGACGAGGAACTTGGCCATGTGGGCAACGCGACGCCAGGTAATCCAGCGCTGGTAAATACCTTGTTGAGCGCGGGCTATATGCCGGTGATCAGCTCCATCGGTATTACTGACGGCGGCGATCTGATGAACGTCAACGCTGACCAGGCGGCGACCGCGCTGGCTGCGACTATTGGTGCTGATTTAGTACTGCTTTCAGATGTCAGCGGTATTCTCGATGGCAAAGGTCAACGCATCGAAGAGATGACGGCCGAGAAAGCACAGCAGCTGATCGATCAGGGCATTATTACTGATGGCATGATCGTTAAAGTGAACGCGGCACTCGATGCCGCACGTACTTTAGGTCGTCCGGTTGATATCGCCAGCTGGCGCCATGCTGAACAGCTGCCAACCCTTTTCAACGGCGTGTCGATTGGCACCCGGATTCTCGCATAATCAAGGATTTAAGACATGAGCACGCAAAACATCAAAAAAATCGTTCTGGCCTATTCTGGCGGTCTGGATACTTCGGCCATCATTCCATGGTTGAAAGAGAATTACGGCGGTTGTGAAGTGGTGGCATTCGTGGCCAACATTGGCCAGGACCCAGCCGATCTGGAAGGCGTTGAGAAGAAGGCGCTGCAGTCTGGTGCATCTGAGTGTCACGTTGCTGACCTGCGTGAAGAGTTCATCAGCGAATACGTTTATCCCGTGCTGCAAACCGGTGCGCTGTACGAAGGCACTTACCTGCTGGGCACCTCAATGGCTCGTCCTATCATCGCGAAAGCGCAGGTTGAACTGGCACTGAAAGTGGGTGCAGACGCACTGTGCCACGGTGCGACCGGTAAAGGTAACGACCAGGTGCGTTTCGAAACCACCTACACTGCACTGGCGCCACAGCTGAAAGTGGTTGCGCCATGGCGTGAGTGGGATCTGCGTTCACGTGAAGCGCTGCTGGATTACCTGAAAGTGCGTAACATCCCAACTACGGCATCACTGGAAAAAATCTACAGCCGTGATGAGAACGCGTGGCACATCTCTACTGAAGGTGGCGTGCTGGAAAGCCCAGCGAATGCACCGAACAAAGATTGCTGGGTGTGGACCGTAGATCCACTGGAAGCGCCAGATCAGCCAGAGAACGTCACCGTGACCGTTGAGAAAGGTCGTGTGGTGGCGGTAAATGGCGAGAAGCTGAGCCCGTTCCAGTGTCTGGAAAAACTGAACGTGCTGGGCGCAAAACACGGTGTGGGTCGTATCGACATCGTGGAAAACCGTCTGGTCGGTATCAAATCTCGTGGCTGCTATGAAACCCCTGGCGGCACCATTATGGTCAACGCGCTGCGTGCGGTTGAGCAGCTGGTACTGGATCGTGATAGCTTCAAATGGCGTGAGCAGCTGGGCCACGAAATGTCATACGTGGTTTACGACGGTCGCTGGTTTGCACCGCTGCGTAAATCTATCCAGGCTGCTGCCGAATCCCTGGCAGAAGAGGTGAATGGCGAAGTGGTCCTGCAGCTGTATAAAGGCCACGCCACTGCGATTCAGAAAACCTCGGCGAACAGCCTGTACTCTGAAGAGTTCGCCACCTTCGGCGAAGACGAAGTGTACGATCACAGCCACGCGGGCGGCTTCATCCGTCTGTTCTCTCTCTCTTCACGCATTCGTGCACTGAACGAGCAGAAGAAGTAACACCGCAGCAGATAACACATTTTGCAAGGGCGGCTTCGGGCCGCCCTTTCTTTAACAGAATTCAGGAGTATGAGAGATGGCACTTTGGGGCGGACGTTTTTCGCAGGCAGCAGACCAACGGTTCAAACAGTTTAATGACTCACTGCGTTTTGACTATCGTCTGGCGGAGCAGGACATCACCGGTTCGATAGCGTGGTCGAAAGCGCTGGTCACCGTCAATGTGCTGAGCAGCGAAGAGCAGCAGCAACTGGACGTCGCATTGAATGAACTGCTGGCAGAAGTGCGCGCCAATCCAGAACAGATTCTGCAAAGCGATGCCGAAGATATCCATAGCTGGGTCGAGGGCAAGCTGATCGACAAAGTGGGTGCCCTGGGCAAAAAACTGCACACCGGCCGTAGCCGTAACGACCAGGTGGCTACCGATCTGAAACTGTGGTGCAAAGAGCAGGTTGCAGTATTACTGGATGCGACGCGTGAGCTGCAATCGGCCTTGGTCGCGACGGCAGAAGCCAACCAAGACGCAGTGATGCCAGGCTATACGCACCTGCAGCGTGCGCAGCCGGTGACTTTTGCACACTGGTGCCTCGCCTATGTAGAAATGCTGGCGCGTGATGAAAGCCGTCTGCAGGATACGCTGAAGCGCTTAGACGTGAGCCCGCTGGGCTGTGGCGCACTGGCCGGTACCGCGTATGAAATCGATCGCCAGCAGCTGGCGGGTTGGTTAGGCTTCGCATCTGCCACACGCAACAGCCTCGATACCGTGTCTGATCGTGACCACGTGCTGGAGCTGCTGTCGGATGCCTCAATCGGCATGATTCACCTTTCACGTTTCGCAGAAGACCTGATTTTCTTCAACACTGGCGAAGCGGGCTTCCTTGAGCTGTCTGACAAAGTAACGTCAGGCTCATCACTGATGCCGCAGAAAAAGAACCCGGATGCACTGGAACTGATTCGCGGCAAATGTGGCCGTGTACAAGGCTCACTGACCGGCATGATGATGACACTGAAAGGCTTGCCGCTCGCCTACAACAAAGACATGCAGGAAGACAAAGAAGGCCTGTTCGATGCACTCGATACCTGGGTTGATTGTCTGCACATGTCGATACTGGTGCTGGACGGCATTCAGGTGAAACGCCCACGTTGTCAGGAAGCGGCCGAGCAGGGTTACGCCAACTCCACTGAACTGGCGGACTATCTGGTGGCCAAAGGCGTTCCGTTCCGTGAAGCGCACCACATTGTCGGTGAAACCGTGGTTGAAGCGATCAAGCAGGGCGTGGCGCTGGAAGCGTTAAGCCTGGCGCAATTGAAGCAGTTCAGTGCGGTGATTGAGGATGACGTCTATCCGATTCTGTCGCTGCAATCCTGCCTCGACAAGCGTAATGCACAGGGCGGTGTGTCGCCTCAGCAAGTCGCATTTGCCATCGCTGAAGCGAAAAAGCGTTTGGCATAAAAAAAGAGCGGGCTCCTTTTCGGTAGCCCGCCAACCTCTAGCTTCAGAAATACATATTGTTATAGGCACATCATCAAGGGCTGGCACTCCCGGCCAACACTATGATTTTTCGAGCTCATCGCAGGTGATGCTCGATGTCATCTCAACTTCATTTTCAACATTGCTTGCTATGGCCGGTATTATTCCTGTTCATCGCTTGATAGGGCTAATCGTTCATTGCTATTCTATCTATCGCCACGGGCTATCGTGGTTTGGAGGAAATCAATGAACATTCGTGATCTGGAGTATCTGGTTTCGCTTGCGGAGCATCGCCATTTCCGGCGTGCAGCTGATGCTTGTCATGTCAGCCAACCTACCTTAAGCGGGCAGATTCGTAAGCTGGAAGATGAGCTCGGTGTGATGCTGCTGGAGCGAACCAGCCGGAAGGTATTATTTACCCAGGCTGGATTGTTGCTGGTGGATCAGGCGCGAACCGTGCTGCGCGAAGTGAAAGTGCTGAAGGAAATGGCGAGTCAGCAGGGCGAGGCGATGTCCGGTCCGCTGCATATTGGCCTGATTCCGACAACGGGCCCGTATTTGTTGCCGCAAATCATCCCAATGCTGCACCAGACTTTCCCCAAACTCGAAATGTACCTGCATGAAGCGCAGACGCAGCAACTGCTGGCACAGCTCGATAGCGGCAAACTGGATTGTGCCATTCTGGCGCTGGTGAAAGAGAGTGAAGCCTTTATTGAGGTGCCGCTGTTTGACGAGCCGATGAAGCTGGCGATCTACAAGGATCATCCATGGCACGATCGCGATCGTGTGCCGATGTCTGATCTGGCGGGTGAAAAGCTGCTGATGCTGGAAGATGGCCACTGCTTGCGCGATCAAGCCATGGGCTTCTGCTTTGAAGCCGGTGCGGATGAAGACACCCATTTCCGCGCAACCAGCCTGGAAACGCTACGCAACATGGTCGCGGCAGGAAGCGGCATTACTTTGCTGCCATCGCTGGCGGTGCCGAATGAGCGTGTGCGAGATGGCGTGTGCTATTTGCCGTGCTACAAGCCGGTGCCACAACGCACGATTGCTCTGGTATATCGTCCAGGATCACCTCTGCGCAGCCGCTATGAGCAGCTGGCAGAAGCAATCAAAACCCATATGCAGGGTTATCTGGATACGTCGTTAAAACAGGCGGTTTAAGCCGTTGAGCGCCGCAACGCGATAGGCCTCGGCCATTGTCGGATAGTTGAAGGTGGTATTCACGAAATACTCAATCGTGTTGCCGCCGTTCTTCTGCTCCATGATGGCTTGCCCGATGTGAATAATTTCTGCTGCACGCTCGCCAAAGCAGTGAATGCCCAAAATCTCTTTGGTTTCACGATGGAACAGAATCTTCAGGCTGCCCACGTGCATCCCCACAATCTGCGCACGAGCCAGATGTTTAAACTGCGCACGACCCACTTCGTAAGGCACTTTCATCGCGGTTAACTGCTGCTCGGTTTTACCCACTGAGCTGATTTCCGGAATGGTATAAATCCCGGTGGGAATATCTTCGATCAGATGTGCAGTGGCTTCACCTTTAATGATCGCCTGCGCGGCAATACGGCCCTGATCGTAAGCGGCGGAAGCCAGACTCGGGTAACCAATCACGTCGCCAACGGCATAGATGTGTGGTTGCGCAGTCTGGTACATGCTATTCACTTTCAGCAGACCACGACCATCGGCTTCTAACCCGACATTTTCCAGCGCCAGTGAATCCGTGTTACCGGTACGACCGTTAGCGTACAGCAGGCAATCCGCTTTCACTTTTTTGCCTGACTTCAGGTGCATGATCACGCCGTCACTCACACCTTCAATCTTCTCAAACTCTTCGTTGTGACGAATCACCACGCCGCTGTTCCAGAAGTGGTAGGAGAGCGAATCTGACATTTCCTGATCGAGGAACGCCAGCAAACGATCGCGCGTGTTAATCAAATCAACTTTGACGTTCAGGCCACGGAAAATCGACGCGTATTCACAACCAATCACACCGGCACCGTAGATGATCACATGGCCAGGTTCATGATGCAGGTTGAGGATGGAGTCGGAGTCGTAAATGCGTGGGTGCGTAAAGTCGACGTCGGCAGGATGATAAGGACGTGAACCGCACGCAATCACGAATTTTTCTGCGGTTAGGCGTTCGCGGGTGCCATCGGGCTGTTCAACTTCGATAGTGTTGGCATCAACAAAATGGGCATCGCCCTGATAAATCTCACATCGGTTGCGTTCGTAAAATCCCTGCCGCATGGCTGTTTGCTGACTGATAACGTTTTCGGTGTGATTCAGAATGTCAGCAAATGAGGAGCGCAGGAGTCGGGTGTGATCGCTATAAAGAGGGTTTTGATTGAACTCGATAATACGGCTGACAGCGTGACGTAGAGCTTTGGAGGGGATGGTCCCCCAGTGAGTACAACCGCCGCCGATATTATGGTAGCGTTCGATCACTGCAATGCGCGCTCCCTGCTTCACCAGGCCCATTGCCGCACCTTCGCCGCCTGGACCTGAGCCAATCACAATGGCATCGTAATCGTAAGACTTTTGCATACCAGTACGTCCTATTTTTCTATCACATTTTTACAACGAGATTCTAACATCTCACCGCGCACATCTGAATTCTAACAGCGAAAAATCCCCAGTTTTGACAAAGCGTGAGGTACACAGGCGGTCACAAACTTTGCGCCACTGTACGCTGAAAAGTTTGTTATAGTGCCTTCCAGATCACTCAAAAGGCCGGGAAAATGGGCGTCAGGGCGCAACAGAAAGAACGTACAAGACGTACGCTGATTGAAGCAGCCTTCAGTCAGTTAAGTGCAGAAAGGAGTTTTGCCAGCCTGAGTTTGCGTGAAGTTGCGCGTGAAGCCGGGATTGCACCGACCTCGTTTTATCGTCACTTTAAAGATGTGGATGAACTGGGTCTGACCATGGTCGACGAAAGTGGCCTGATGTTACGCCAGTTGATGCGTCAGGCACGCCAGCGCATTGCCAAAGGCGGCAGCATCATCAAGACCTCCGTTTCCACATTTATGGAATTTATCGGGAACAATCCCAACGCTTTTCGTCTCTTACTACGCGAGCGCTCCGGAACATCGGCCGCGTTCCGTGCCGCAGTTGCGCGAGAGATTCAGCACTTTATTGCTGAGCTCGCTGATTACCTTGAGCTGGAAAATCGCATGCCGCGCAGCTTTACCGAAGCGCAAGCCGAAGCCATGGTGACAATCGTGTTCAGCGCCGGTGCGGAAGCGCTGGATGTGGATATCGAACAGCGTCGCAAGCTGGAAGATCGCCTGGTGCTGCAATTGCGTATGATCGCTAAAGGCGCTTATTACTGGTATCGCCGGGAGCAGGAACGTCTGGCGGTTACCCTGGAAAAACCCGAAGAGTAATGTGATAAGGATAATGAAATGATTGAGCAAAACCCTCGCGATAAAGGAACCCTGTTACTGGCTTTTATCACCGGTTTAGCGATCAACGGCTCCTTTTCGGTGCTGTTCAGTACGTTTGTGCCTTTTTCGATATTTCCGCTGATCGCCCTTGGCCTCGCGGCCTGGTGTCTGCATCAGCGTTACCTTAACCGCAACATGCCCGATGGCATGCCTTCACTGGCTGCGGCGTTTTTCCTATTGGGTATTTTGGTGTACAGCGCGCTGGTTCGCGCTGAATATCCGGATATCGGTTCCAACTTCATTCCGACCATCCTGATGGTGGCACTGGTGTTCTGGATTGCCACGCGCTTCCGCCGCGCCAGGAACAAGAGCTAAATACAACAACGGGAACCGCAGGGTTCCCGTTTTGTTTTACGCTTTACGCGTGAGCCAGACACCGCATTCCATATGATGGGTGTAGGGGAACTGGTCAAACAGCGCCAGCCGCGACACGTCATGTGTTTGACCTAGTGTGGCGAGGTTATCGCACAGGGTTTGCGGATTGCAGGAGATATAAAGAATGCGCGGATACGCCTGCACCATCTTCACCGTTTCCTCATCGAGTCCACTGCGTGGTGGGTCGACAAAGATGGTCTCGCACTGATAGCTCTTCAGGTCGATCCCTTCCAAACGATTAAAGCTGCGTACGCCATTCATCGCCTGCGTAAACTCTTCCGCCGCCATGCGGATAATCTGCACGTTATCGATATGGTTGGCGGCAATGTTGTACTGCGCTGAGGCCACAGATGGCTTGGCGATCTCGGTTGCCAGTACACGATGGAAGTTGCGCGCCAGCGCCAACGAGAAGTTGCCGTTGCCGCAGTAAAGTTCCAGTAGGTCACCACGCGAACCTTTGGTCACATCCAGCGCCCATTCCAGCATTTGAATGTTCATTGCCGCATTAGGCTGAGTGAAGCTGTTCTCTACCTGACGGTAAATCATCTCTTTGCCCGCTACAGGCAGGCATTCATCAACGTAATCGCGATCGAGGCAGATTTTGGTTTTGGTCGCACGACCAATCAGCTGCACATCAATACCTTCGGCACGCAGCTTGTCACGCAGTATCGTGGCGGCTTCTGTCCACTCCGCTTCCAGCTTGCGGTGGTAAAGCAGCGAGATCACAATCTGATTGCTCATGGTCGACAGGTAGTCGATCTGGAACAGCTTGAAACGCAGCACCGGGTTATCGCGGATCGCGTCGATCAGTTTTGGCATCAACTGATTGATCAATTCGCTCGCCGCTGGGAATTGATCCACACGGATGCGCTGCTTGGTCTCTTGATCAAATATGATGTGATACAGATCGTCGCCATCATGCCAGATGCGGAATTCGGCGCGCATACGATAGTGGCTGACCGGTGAGCGGAACACCTCCACGTCAGGCGCGGCAAAGGGCACCATCATCGCCTGTAAACGGCTGACTTTTTCCGCCAGTTGCGCGTCGTATTGTTCAATTGGGAGTTGTTCGGGTGTCATCGTTCATCCTGGTAATAAGCCTGCTTGCCGGGCGATTGTAGGCATTCACCTGCTGATGTCCAGTTCTGTGAAAAGATGATGGCGAGCAGTCTGGATTCGCGGCCTGCTTAACCGTAGACTGCGACAGCCGGCCTCCTTGAGTTAAAAGGGAATCCAGTGTGAATCTGGAGCTGACGCGCAGCGGTAAAAGAATGTCATGGTGATGGTATCGACAAACACTGTCCTGCGGGATGGGAAGTTTTCACCATTTATGATTCTCAGCCCGAAGACCTGCCGGTGTGTCGTCGCAATCACTACAACTATCGCGTGCTATCGGTTGTAGGCCTGCGGCATCCTGCTTCGTCTTTTGGATGCTTACAACAATGAATAAAAGCAAAACTACGCTGTGTGCCTTCAGTGCAACGGCGCTTTCACTCTGGGCTGCGTATGGCTACGCTCAGGATGATGATACGCAAATCGTCACCGCTAACCGTTTCGCTCAGCCGGTTTCATCGGTGCTGGCTTCAACCTCAGTGGTCACACGTGAAGAGATAGATCAGTGGCAGTCGAAGAACTTGCTTGAAGTTCTTCGTCGTTTACCGGGTGTAGATGTTGCTCAGAATGGTGGTATTGGCCAGAGCGCTTCTATGTATGTAAGAGGCTCTGAAGCACGACATACCTTGATTTTGGTCGATGGTGTGCCTTTTGCTAAGCCAGGCATCACGGGGGTGGCAGATTTTAACCAAATCCCAATCTCTATCATTCAGCGTGTGGAGTTCATACGTGGACCGCGCTCAGCCGTTTATGGTGCAGATGCCATTGGTGGTGTTGTTAACGTTATTACGCAAAACCCAAATAATCAGAACACGCTTGCCGCAGGTTTCGGTTCCAAGGGATATCAGGAATACAGCGGTAGCGTAAATCAAAACGTTACCGATCAGACGCGCCTTACTATTGCAGGTTCATATCAAGCCACTAACGGCTACAACGTTCAGCCGGATTCCACCTCACCCGTTGACCGCGATCGCGATGGTTGGCGCAACAAAGCTTTTTGGGCAGGAGTCGATCACCAGTTTAATGAAGAGTTTTCTGGCTTCTTTCGTGGCTACGGCTATGCCGCTAATTCGGATTATGATGCGGGATATGCTGGCGGTCAGGATGAACAGCAGATTTATAACCATTCTTTTGATACAGGCCTCCGCTTCAACAAAGATGATTATTCATCGCAGCTAATCGCGAGTTACCAGAAGTACAAAATCTATAACTATGTCAGTACGGACGGACGATATGCGGATTCCAATAGTCTTGACGACATGGAACAGCGTAATCTGCAATGGGGTAACACACTTGCGATAGCTCATGGCATGGTCAGTGCGGGCTTGGACTGGCAGCAGCAGAAGCTCACTTCTGTGGGCCAATACCTGACTCCGCGAGATCAAGATAGCTATAAGCAAGACAATTCCGGCGCATATTTGACAGCACAGCAGCAATTCGGCACCGTCACCCTCGAAGGTTCAGCCCGTGGTGATGACAATGAAGATTTTGGCCGTCACGGTACATGGCAAACTGCCGCTGGCTGGGAGTTTATACCGGGATATAAAGCTTCTCTGTCATATGGCACAGGTTTTCAGGCTCCAACATTGGGGCAGTTATATGGCTTAAAACGTTACGGCATCAGTTCTAACCCTGATTTGGCACCTGAAAAATCCAAACAGTGGGAAGCGGCATTAGAGGGGTTAACGGGTCCCGTAAATTGGCGTATTGCTGCTTATCATAATAAAGTGAGTAATCTGATCACTTATGCTTCTGACCCTGTCACATTTGAGGGCGGCTATTACAATGAAAAAGCCGTTACGCTGAAAGGTATTGAAGCCACAGCTGATTTTGATACCAGTTTTATCCATCATCAGATCACACTTGGCTATCTAGACGCGCGTCGCGATTCAGATGGTGAAACATTAGCGCGTCGTGCGCGTGAACAAGCCAAATATCAGCTGGGTTTGACGGTATATGATTTCGACATTGATGTTATCTACCAGTATTACGGAAAGCGTTACGATAACAACACCAATGAATATTCAAGTGTCCAGCGTCGCTTGCCAAGCTATAGCACTGTAGATCTCGCAGTCTCGTATCCGGTCACATCACAACTCACCGTTCGTGGTAGAATTGCCAACCTGTTCGATAAAGATTATGAGACAGCGTATGGCTATCCAACTCCAGGAACGGAGTACTACCTCAGCGCCAGCTACAGCTTCTGATCTGCGTCCCACCGTGCTGGTGTTTGACTCTGGCGTCGGTGGGCTCTCCGTCTATGATGAAGTCCGGCAATTACTGCCGGATCTTCACTATCTGTATGCCTTCGATAATGAAGGTTTCCCCTACGGCGAAAAAACCGAAGACTTTATTGTCGAGCGTGTCGTTGCCGTGGTTGAGGCGATTACCCAACGGTACCCACTTGCCCTCGTCGTGATTGCCTGTAACTCCGCCAGTACCGTCTCATTACCTGCGCTACGTGAGCGATTCGAATTTCCTGTTGTCGGCGTGGTTCCCGCGATTAAACCTGCGGCGCGTCTCACGCGTAATGGTGTAGTGGGGTTGCTGGCGACGCGCGGCACAGTAAAGCGTCCTTATACACATGAGCTGGTGGCGCAGTTTGCGCGCGAGTGCAAAATTGAAATGCTGGGCTCTGCTGAACTGGTAGAGCTGGCGGAAGCGAAACTTCATGGTGAAGAGGTCGCACTCTCTGATGTGCGCCGTGCTGTACAACCCTGGCTTCGCATGAAAGAGCCACCTGACACTGTCGTCCTGGGATGTACGCACTTCCCTCTATTGCGTGACGAGCTGCAAATGGTACTGCCTGAAGGCACGCGGTTAGTGGATTCCGGTGCAGCCATTGCACGCCGCACAGTATGGTTATTAGAACATGAAGCGCCGCACGCCGTTTCTTCTGGTCAGAATATGGCATTCTGCACGCTGATGGATGAGGAGGCGGTGCAATTATCACCGGTTCTACGGCGTTATGGCTTTCCATTGCTGGAAAAACTGGCGATTTAGTGGGGTTTCGACGAAAAAAACAGCACTCAGAATTTAATTTGCATTTAGCGCTTGTCAGCCCAAAAGAAATCCCTATACTGCGCCTCCACTGACACGGAACAACGGCTTACCAAGCGAAGTGTTCAGGAGGTGGTCTTCAAGGCAACCTTCAGAAAAGCAAAAATAAATGCTTGACTGAGAATGCGGAAAGCGTAATATACGCATCCCGCGCCGCTTGAGAAATCGCGGCACTGCTCTTTAACAATTTATCA